>CAZNNK010000843.1:0-3391 GCA_964574085.1 uncultured Coleofasciculus sp. | reverse complement strand
ATACCACTTCAGCCGAAATCGATCGGGTGTTGGAAGTAATGCCAGCAATTGTAGAACGCTTACGCATGATTTCCCCCTTCAAGAATGAAGCCGACGAAGAACACGGTTGGCTACAGACAGCCAGGGAGCAACAGGGTAGAGGGGTTATGACGGTGCAATGAGCAGAGTTTGTAGAGACGTAGCATGCTACGTCTGAGAGCCGGGGAAGATGAGGACGTTAACTACAAAACTCTACCTTACCTGTTCCCTGTTCCCTGTTCCCTAACAAATGACGAATGACAAATAACGGGAGAATAAGCCATGTGGGACTACACTGACAAAGTAATGGATTTGTTTCATAATCCTCACAATATGGGCGCGATCGCAACTCAAGATTGTACGACGACGGAAACGATCGCGGTTGGCGAAATTGGCAGTATTGTTTGTGGCGATGCGTTGCGCTTGTATCTGAGGATTGATAGCACAACTGATACCATTCTGGATGCCCGTTTTCAAACCTTTGGCTGTGCGAGTGCGATCGCCTCTTCCTCAGCGCTGACGGATCTGATCAAGGGGATGACGGTTGATGATGCGTTGCAACTGACGAATCGTGAGATTGCTAGCTATTTGGGCGGCTTACCTCAAGAGAAGATGCACTGTTCGGTTATGGGTCAAGAAGCCCTGGAAGCGGCAATCTCTGATTATAAAGGGATTCCGGTTAGACCGGAGGAAGAGGACGAAAGTCCCCTGGTGTGTAGTTGCTTTGGGGTGAGTTCCGCTAAGATTAAGCGACTGATTCGGGAAAATCACCTCACTAACGCCGAAGAAGTTACCAACTACATTAAAGCGGGTGGCGGGTGTGGATCATGTTTGGCAGAAATTGATGATCTGGTGATTGAGGTGACTCAAGAACAGGAGACATTAAATACAGCCGCGTCGCTATCCGCACCGATTCCTCAACCCGCCGTCGCTACAACGACTCCATCGACTTCCCCGATCAAAGAGGAGACATCGCCACCTCCTGCTACCCTGACGAACTTGCAAAAAATTACCTTGATTCAGCAGGTTCTGGAAACGGAAATCCGTCCCACATTAGCCTATGATGGCGGCGATGTGGAGTTGCATGATGTAGAAGGCGATCGCGTTAAGGTGATTCTCAAAGGATCGTGTGATGGTTGTCCCAGTGTGATGATTACCCTGAAGATGGCGATCGAAAAGCGGCTGCAAGAACGAGTGTCTCCTAATCTTATTGTTGAAGCCGTAGTTTAACTTTAAGGTGTAACTTTTGACTTCAGTTTCTGATTGAACAGCTTTTAACGTAACTCCGTTGTATAGGTAACCCTTGGTGAATCGCCAAGGGTGTTTTTTTGACTTATAACAGGTCTAATAAATTCAAAAAATAAGTATTTTTTATTTGATCAAGATAAACTAAAAGCAGTGATTTCTGTCACTTTTAACAATAACTAAAGGTTTAATTTTTCTAGGTTTGGCAATGGTTATATTGTTTATATAGAAACACATTATTTTTGTTACAAACAGCAAAATACCGAGTTAAAACTAAATCGATAAAATTCTGTTTTTGTAGCAAGTTACACTTTTATATCTGGATTTAGTTCCTATTATTAAATCATCAGGAAAACAAAAAACGTTACCAGGATAAACGCTCACTTGTTTCTTGATTGATTTGAAGCTTTCGGATGGTTGAATATACAAGAATTTTCCGAATCAACTTCAATTAACTGTTAATGATGTAACCTCAAATAATTGATCCTAATGGAGGTCTGAAATGAGGAAGATTGCTATTTACGGTAAAGGTGGAATCGGTAAATCCACAACCACACAAAATACAGTGGCTGGACTTGTCGAACTCGGTCGCAAAGTCATGATCGTGGGTTGTGACCCCAAAGCGGATTCAACTCGCTTATTACTCGGTGGTTTGCACCAAAAGAGTGTGTTAGATACCCTGCGTGAAGAAGGCGACGACGTTGATCTCGAAGAAATCCGCAAAGAAGGATATGGCAACACGCTCTGCGTAGAATCCGGTGGTCCAGAACCCGGCGTAGGCTGTGCGGGTCGAGGCATTATCACCTCAATTAGTATGCTCGAGCAACTCGGTGCCTATGACGAAAGTGAAGGTCTTGATTATGCCTTCTACGACGTACTAGGTGACGTAGTTTGCGGCGGTTTCGCCATGCCAATTCGCGAAGGTAAAGCCCAAGAAATTTACATCGTTACCTCTGGCGAAATGATGGCAATGTATGCCGCTAATAATATTTGCCGAGGCATTCAAAAATACGCTGAATCAGGTGGTGTTCGTTTAGGTGGTTTGATTTGCAACAGCCGTAAGGTTGATCTGGAAGCTGAACTTATCGAAGCATTGGCTGAATCTCTCGGCACTCAGATGATCTATTTCTTGCCCCGCGACAATATGGTTCAACGGGCAGAACTGAACCGCAAGACGGTGATTGAATATGACTCCGATTGTGAGCAAGCCGGTCATTATCGCAACTTAGCTAAAGCGATTGATGAGAATACCAATCATGTCGTTCCCACACCAATGAAGAATGACGAGTTGGAAAAACTACTGGTTAAGTTCGGTTTGTACGGCTAAAGATGCAGTGTGTTGCAGGTGGAAGGTTAGAAAACGTTCCATACCTTCCACCGCTGAAATACAAGCACAATTGTTTGGAGGCAACATCCCATGACTATCATGGTGAGAGCGATTATTCGACCGGAAAAGAGCGACGATGTTATGAAAGCGCTCTTAGATGCTGGTTATCCAGCCGTTACCAAAGTTGATGTCTTTGGTCGAGGCAAACAACGGGGATTGAAAATTGGTAATGTGCTTTATGATGAACTCCCCAAAGCGTTGTTAATGGTAGTGGTTCCCGATACCGAAAAAGAGTTTGTGATTCGGGCAATCCTGGGCAGCGCTCGCACCGGAACAGAAGGAGCAGCAGGAGACGGCAAGATATTTGTCAGTCCTGTAGAAGAAGTCTACACCATCAGCTCCGGTAAAGCCGATTCAAAGACGAAAGAACCTGCGCTGGCTACGCGCTAAAAATGAGACCCATTTTGTATCCGTTGTTCTTGTAGAAATCGCGAATAACGGTTTCTACAAGAAAACTCCCCGGTTTATGTTAGGAGGCGCGAGAGTAAATCTCTGTGTTTAAGGTTATGAAAGAAGTTCTGGCTGTCATCCGGATGAACAAAATTAACCAGACGAAAGCAGCATTAAGCAAAGCTGGTTTTCCATCCGTGACAGCGGTGAAAGTAGTCGGTCGAGGCAGGCAAGCCGTGGACTTTCAGTTAGCGAAAGCGATTAATGAAAATCCCCAAGATAGCAGTGATTTGCTGCCCCTCCTGGCGAAAGGACACCGTTTAATTCCCAAACGGATGCTCAGTTTAGTTG
>CAZNNK010000842.1:0-3400 GCA_964574085.1 uncultured Coleofasciculus sp. | reverse complement strand
GATTGGGACTGGGGTCTCTGTCTCCGTCGCCGGATTTTGCTCAATCTGCTGTAAGGCTTTGATCCGAGCCACTAATCCCACCGCTCCTTTGCGGTCAATTTCGCGCAATAGTTCAGAGGCGGGAACATTGGTCAAGCTCGTTTCAACGGTATAGCCTACCACTTTGGGCAACTCGTAAGTTATCTCCGCAACCGTCTCGCCGTCTTCCTTCTGCGGGACTTCTAACTTAGCGGGGTTATCCTCCAGTTCAGCATTAACGATATGAGTTTCTTCATCTTGAAAGAAGGGAGATTCCTGTAACGTCAGCAGAAAGTTATTCACATCATCAAATGAACGCGCTGTGCCAGAAATTTCCAGGTTAATCGTGGGCAAGGGGGCGCTACCCTCAGCATCGTCAGCGGCTTCGGTTTCTGTTTCCGTTTGCTCAATCGCTTGAATTTGTACCCCGGCGGGGACGCGATCGCGAATATCCTGTAAAATAGCTGACCAGGGTTTAATTTGATTAAAGACCGTTGCCAAGGCTTCGGTTTCCTGTCTCACCTGTTGGATTTGAGTATTCAGGTTATTAATTTTATTCTTTTCCGCTTGCAAGGTTTGCAGTTCGGCATCGATTTCCGCAATCTCCTCTTCTAATTTGGCATTTTGCTGAGGTAGCCACAAGAAACCGATTCCAGCGACTAACGCCAGCGGCAGTAACCCGACAATCACACCCAGAATCAGCGGTGTCATTTCCCCCATTTGAATCTGTTTCTTGGCTTTGGGGGACTCAGACCCTTTCTCGGCTTGATGATACTCCGGTCTATCTTTAAGAAAATTAATATCGAGACTATACATTAGAGTTAAACCTCCCGCAATCCTAATCCGAGTACCGTTCCCAATCCGGGTCGTTGTACTGGGGGAACATCTTGCTCCATCTCTAAGGATAGTGCCGCAATCGGATCAACCTGAGTGGTGGGCAAGCTTAATCGTTGGGTGAAAAATTCATCGAGTTGTCCAATTCCGCCGCCGGGTCCGGCGAGGAGGAGTTGAGCCACTTCTAGATTTTCACTCTGATTTAAATAAAAGTCGATAGAACGACGCAATTCATCGGCGAGTTCCCCTAAAACTCTCAGCAGTGCTGCCATTCCCGGATTAATTCCCGTGGCACCGGTGCGAACGCCATCTACGGGGGTGTTGGGTATGGTCATTCCTTGCAAGAGTTCCGTATTTCGGGATGTCGGTAAATTCATCGCCCGTGACAAGGCACTCTGGAGTTGGAACGTGCCAATGGGAACGGTGCGGGAAAACTGGGGAACCCCATCGACAATAATCGCAATTTCGGTACTATCAAATTCTATATCCACCAATACAGCCGCTTCTTGAGGGGCAAATTGTCGCAGTTGCTCGCGGATGGTGCGAATCAGGGCAAAACTATTGATTTCCAGGACATCCACCTTTAACCCCACCAGTTGGAAGGTATCCAGATAGGTGTCGGTCACTTCCCGGCGCGTTGCCACGAGCAAGACTTGTACTTTTTCAATCCCATCTTCGTCCATAAAGAAGCCCAGTTTCTGGTAATCTAAATCCACTTCTTCGCGAGGATAGGGTAAGTATAGACCGGCTTCATGGTTCAGCACCATGTCCCGCAGTTCTTGGTCATCCAGTTCAGCGGGAATGGGAATAATCCGAATCACTGCTTCCCGCATGGGGACAGCGGTAGCCACTTGCTCGACTTTGAGTTTATGCTCGTCCAGAATTTCAGTCAGCAGTTCAGCTAAACTAGCGGCATCGATAATTTTGCCGCCGTCAAATAAACCTTCGGGGACTTCGTGGGTATGAAGGCTCACCAGCTTGTAGCCCTGACCTTGCTTTCGCAGTTGGGCGAGACTAATACGTTCTGGTGCTAATTCTATCCCGATACCTTTCTTGCCCTTAGAAAATAGATCTTGTAAACGGTTCAACATAGCTCAGGTGGGGACTGGTGTCAAAATTATAAGTCTAAACTGGCTTGAGTGTGGATTGTTCATCCTGATTTCGCGACGGATACCCCATCTTAGCGTTGGGGAGGAAGTCGCGCCGAATTATGGTTTACATGCAGGTTTTTAAGGGTGAATCACCCAGGAGCTTGTCTGGTTTTAGTCTCTTTAACCACTACTCGCAAGATGTCCACCCTTTAGTGAACCCAGACAGTCGTTTATGCTTAATCCCTACATACATCCCTATATACTATGATAAGCCACTTTCCCCATGTTCATCGATAAGCCACCTTCCCCATGTTCATCGGGAACAGGGAACAGGGAATGGGGAATAGGGATGTCAACGTGTTCGCGGGAACCTGATTGCTGAAAACCTTGGCTGCAAAGCATTTGGGCGTTTAGAAACTGATAGAAACTCATGTCTTAGGGGCAAATTGTCAAACTCTCTGACTGTAAGGGTTTCAGCTTTCGCCCTTCCGAAAGTGACATAAGAGCGTTATGGTGGAGACGTTGCATGCAACGTCTCTACAGCTTTTTTCTTCACTATTGTCTATTGCCTATTGCCTATTGCCTAGCGTGTAGCGCTATATCACTGCCAAACTAAAACCTTGGCTTCGTACTCGCCCAAATCCAATTCCAACTTGCCGTCAACCACTTCAACATCATAGTCTCTCGTCCATTCATGCCACGTTCCCGACTCCGGAATTGGCGAAACAGCGTATCCCTCCAAGAAGTTATCTGAAAAATTGGCAATGATGATTAGCTGCGATCCTTCATCATTCCAGCGAATGTAACCCAGAACTTTGGATTCGGGATCTTCATAGAAGAAATCAATATTATCTGTATAAAGCGCATGATTCTCTTTCCGCAGTCGAATCAAACCTTTGTAATAGTCAAATAACCCCTGACTTTCTTCATTCTTCAACAACATCCAATCCAGTTTGGATGACTCAGGCTTTAACGGTTTGTATTCTCCAAACTCCTCACCCATTAAAATTAACGGAATGCCGACAGCCGTCATTAAAAGAGCCACACCGAACTTGATCCGTTTAAATGCCACTTCATCAAAGATTTCATGATCTGCCAACTCCACCATCAACCGTTCTTGATCATGGCTGGTCAGGTAATTTACGAGATTAACTGCCCCCATAAAGCCTTGACGCTTACCATCCAGGGTATCCTTGAGACGCTCTAAATCGAAGGTATCACCAAAGATGTGATCCTTGAGGCAGTAGGCAAAACTATCATGCCAGCAGCCATCCATAGGACCATCCACATTGGTAATGCTAGGAGTTTCTGGGATGTGTTCAGCTACATTGTAAAATGGCTTATCTCCTGCCTTTTTATGGGCTTGATCCGTAATCCAATGCATGAAGTCATAATTTTCAATTTGCTTCGCCGCATCGTAGCGAATACCGTCGATATGATATTCTTCAATCCAGAAT
>CAZNNK010000841.1:0-3402 GCA_964574085.1 uncultured Coleofasciculus sp. | reverse complement strand
ACTTGATTTCGATTATTTATCGCAGTGGGCGGAAATCCTTGGTTTGGCACTCAACCTAGACCAAGCCTTTAGCGAAGCTGGCTTGTTTGGTTTTTGAGTAGAGACGTTGCACGCAACGTCTCTACATCGACACCGCGCAATGAAATCGCTTATGAACGAGGCGGCTGCATCTGACGCGCCATCTCCAGGAAACTATTCATAGAAGGACCCGGACGCCGCCGACCACTATTGGTTTTGAGTGGCAATAAGTTATTTGGCGCAAAGGTGAGTCCCGGTTGAGGCTCGACTTTACCATTGCTGGCTGCGGGTGTCGCCTGAGGTGTCGCTTTTTGCGGTTTGGCTTTTGGTGCTTTACCCGCTTTAGCTGCTGGCTTCTTCGCTGCTGGCTTTTTCGCTTCTGCTTCTGGGGTTTTGGTTGCTTGAGCGGGTTCCGGTTTCTTCGCTTCCGGTTCCGATTTTACCGCTCCCGTGTCGTCTAGCTCCAAAAAGTAGTCTTTACTTTTTTTGGTTTTCGCAGCCTCTGACGATTGGTCTTTAGATTTCTTGCCACCTTTTAAAAAACCGAACATTTATCGATACTCCTGTCTCTTAGAGAAAACTTAACAACTTTGCCAAAGAAAGATAGATGAGGACAAACGAATAACGTCTGCCATTTCTGATTGTACAGGTAAACGGCTACCTCAATCAGTTTTGTTAGCTTTTTTCTGGGGACTGAGCTATGCCAGTCACTAAGCTGTCATGCATTTAAATTAGATATTAGTAGCGAGCAAGATGCTCACACTACAAGAATGAGATCCATTATTGACATTAAGGTTTAAATGTCAAACAGCTTAAGCTATAGACTCATAAGAGATAAGACTTTTTTGCTCTTATGGCTACTCGATGGAATTGACTTGTCTGGCAATTGAAGGGTCTTATTTGCCTCATACTTTTAAGGCTTTTTATTCAGGTTTTTCTAGATAGACGAAGGTTATATCCTCTTCTATCATTGTTGCTTAGCGCACTTGTTAAACCTAGCTTCAATTGCTCATCCCGACTCCAGTAGAGAGATCAATAACTACTTACATTTTACCGTTTAATGGTACTTTTTCGCTAACGCAAATACGGCTGTTGATGACTTGACAGCAATTGATCAGGCATAGGGCTATCCCGACTCTTCTGGGATAACGCTGCTCTATAACATCGCCATCAGATCAGAATTATGAGTTTTCAGGGCGATTATTGCAAGGTTTCGCTAACTTTCTTTACAAAAATTTACAATCAGACGAGAACAGATACTCTATTCCACCAATACTTCTCGGATCAGCTCTAAATTTGATTTTTTTCTCCCCCAACTTCCTCAGTTCCCCCAGCTCCCCCAGCTTTTCTTAACTGAGCTATCATCTACTATCGCCATATAGCATCAGCCACCCGACAGACATCATGCATTTCGGCAACGTCGTGAACTCGGAGAATATCCGAGCCTGCGGCAATAGCGGCACAGCAAGCCGCCGCCGTTCCCCAGACTCGTTGCTTGGGGTCAGGTTGGTTGAGAATGCGACCGATAAAACTTTTGCGCGACACGCCAATTAACAGTGGCACACCGAGGGAACGAAAGGTAGCAAGTTGTTGGAGTAGTTGTATATTTTGCTCAGCAGTTTTGGCGAACCCAATACCCGGATCAATGATCAGGCGCGATCGCCCGATTCCCGCCTGGATAGCCGCCTGAATTTGACCCTCTAGCAACTCGTAGATTTCGCCGATGAGATCGTGATAATCGGTCAGCGTTTGCATGGTTTGGGGGGTTCCCCGGATATGCATCAGAATGATCGGCACACCCAACTGGGCAACCACAGGAAACATATCCGGGTCAAACGTGCCACCAGAAATATCATTGACCATATCCGCCCCCACCGCCACCGCTGCTTTGGCGACAGAGGCTCTCGTGGTATCCACCGAGATCGGAACAGACAGGGAGGAACGCACCGCCTTGACTACGGGGAGTACACGCTGGAGTTCTGCGGCTGCTGAAATCTCCTCAGCCCCCGGTCGGGTTGATTGTCCGCCGATGTCCAGAATATCTACACCCGCCTCGACTAGCCGTTGAGCTTGTGCCAACGCCGCCTCTGGGGTATTAAACTCCCCCCCATCACTAAAACTATCCGGTGTCACATTCAAAACGCCCATCAGATAGGTGCGCTCTCCCCAGCAGAACGAATGGTCTCGGATGGTTAGTTGTCCTTTGTCATTCGTCATTTGTCCTTTGTCATTCGTCCGACTAAGCTGTTCGGCATTTAAACCTTAATGTCAAGAATGGCTCTCATCCTGGTAGTGCGAGCATCTTGCTCGCTGCTAATACCCAATTTAAATGCATGACAGTTTATCGGTTGTTTTCGACAAATGACCCATGAATGATGAACCATGACCGATGAACCAAGAACTATTCATAGTTAACAATCCGGGCAAATCCCCCCGGATCTAGACTAGCTCCCCCGACTAGCACCCCATCAATTTCAGGTTGCGCCATAATTTCATCAATATTCGCAGGCTTGACCGAACCCCCGTATTGAATTGGTACATCGGCAAATTTCAGTTGAGAGCGAATCAAACCCATGATCCGATTGGCTTCTGCGGCTTCACAGGTATCCCCTGTGCCAATTGCCCAGATCGGTTCATAAGCAATCACCAGTTGCTGCTGATCCACATCCACCAAATCTTTTTCCAATTGCTGGCTGATGTGAGATTCCGTTTCTCCAGCATCCCGTTGTTGCTTCGTTTCACCGACACAGAGAATCGGAATTAACCCGTGACGCTGGGCGGCGAGGAGTCGCTGGTTCACGGTTTCGTCCGTTTCCCCAAAGTATTGACGCCGTTCACTGTGACCGACAACGACATAACGCAAGCCGAGTTCGGTCAACATCGGACCAGAAATTTCCCCGGTGAAAGCGCCTTCATCTGCCCAGTGGATATTCTGCGCCCCTAGCTGCACCCGGCTATTGTGCAGATTTTTGGACATTACTCCCAAATCTGTAAAGGGAACACACAGAACAACTTCCCGTTCTGGGGGCGTTTGTTCCAGCTTGGGCATAAAGTCTTGCAAAAACTCAGAGGACTCCCTTTGAGTTTTGTGCATTTTCCAGTTACCAGCAATGACTATTTTTCGCACAGCTTAAAATAAAATCGTCTCAATCTTGATGCATCCTATAGTTTATAGCCTTGAGGCGCAATTGACAGACCCAAGTTAGCCGTTTGAGGTCGCTCATCCTTGTCTAACTCCTACAGCATCAATGATCTAGCGATCGGGTTGTGGCAAATTGGGAGCATGTCTGGCGATCGCGCTGTGGCAAACTATGAGCAGGCGCGTCTGGAGGGGGGCTGACAGGTGTAGGTTTTTTACCTTAGGGTGGGGACAAGACAAGGAGG
>CAZNNK010000840.1:0-3403 GCA_964574085.1 uncultured Coleofasciculus sp. | reverse complement strand
GGAGACGATACTGTAAAATTTTGGAATAATTTGGGTCAACAAACTGCCCGATTTACAACAGATGCAGGAGATATTAAAAGTATCGCCTTTAGTCCAGAAGAGAATCTCTGGTTAACCAGTGGAGAGAATAGTGAGATCAGTATCCGAGATATATCAGGTGAGGAAATTGATACAATTTCACTGCCAGATATGCCAGTCTGTGATGAGGAAAACAACAATACGGATGAGAACAGCGAATCATTCCCCAATCCTATCACTCAGGTTGTGTTCGCCTTCATCGATACCAATGATGGGACTGAACCGGATGAAGACAACTGGCGATATAATCAACTTGAAGACGACGAATATGCTGGAATGATGACTATTTTTGAAGATGGCACGACGCGCTTTTTCCCCCTTCACGAGGGAGACTTCAAAAAAACATCATCGGGTAAACATTGTACCGAACCTTTCCCCAAGGATTTAGGACTGATTAAACAGTTAGCCAGTAGTCCCGATGGGGAACATCTTGTCACGGTAGGAAAAGACGGTGACACTATCAATTTTTGGGATGAAGCCAGTGATCAATTTCAGCAACTTCCCATTCCCAAAACAGACAATGAAACATTCACCAGCGTAGCATTTAGTCCAGACGAAAAACGACTCGCGATCGCAAGTGCAAGTGCAGGGGAAAATGAGACGGGATTAGTTCGGATATGGGATATCACCCAGAACCAAGTCGTCGAACAATTTGACACCGGACAAGGACAACTTTATAGTGTAGCCTTTAGTCCCTTAGACAGCAGGCAACTGGTTACCGGGGGAGGAGATGGTACGGTCAAGGTATGGGACATATCTAGTAACCGTCCGGCTCAATTCTCGACTACACAGGGGACGATTCAACGTATGGAGTTTAGTCCGAATCAGGAACTCCTCGCCACGATTAGTAAAAACAATCAACTCAATCTCTGGAATGTCCGAGAGGATGGTACAGTAAGCTTAAATCCGGCTGCTGAAATCGTCCAACAGCAACAGGGAGGGGTGAAGAATGTAACCTTTAGTCCGGATGGGGAGACGTTGATTATTGTGGGCAACGATGATACGATAAAACTCTGGACTATCTCCACTAACCAAATTAAGTCCTTTGCCACTCAGCAACAACAAATCCAGAGTCTCGCTGCTAGTCCCAATAAGCGGAAATTAGCCACAATTGGCAGTAATGGTAAACTCAAGCTGTGGCAGATTCAGGATGACACTCTCAATCCTATCGATATCTCCAATAGCCAACTAAGTCGAACACAAATCAATAGTTTAGCGTTTAGTCCAGACGGAAAACAACTGGCAACGGCACAAGGTAATATCCTGAACCTGTGGACTGTTTCATGGGGTAAACTATCCAATCAGTCAGTGGATCAATTCCAAACCCAGCAACCTATTCAAAGTGTAGCCTTTAGTCCCAACAATAAGAAAATAGCAACGGCTGGAAATCAAGGGTTGCTAAAACTGTGGGACACAAAGGGAAACTTACTCGACCAAATTCCCACACAGCAAACCCGTATTACTCGTTTAGTCTTTAGTCCCAATAGTAACATCATCGCTACCATTGGTCAGAATGGCACACTTAAGCTATGGGATACATCGGATAAATCTGAAGCGAAACTGTCCCTAATTTCCACCCATCAGGCTCAAGGTGTTGCAAATGTTGCCTTTAGTCAGGATGGCAAATTCCTAGCAATTGGTCGAAACAATGGCTCGATTGAACTGCGGCAAATAGGTAATGTAGACGCTCTCAAGGCAGGAATTTGCAATACAATCGGAGATTATTTTCAGAATAACCCTAATCGCCAACTTTGTGGTGGAATCGCTGTATCCACCCAGAGAATCCTGAGTCGGGGGGGTGATAAACTCTTAGTCCCCAGCCTCACCAATCGGGACAAGCAAGCCGGAGTGCAAGGAATCGCCGCTGGTGCTTTTCCCACAGCGATTGATGAACTCACGACATCCCTACGGGAAAACCGCAATGATCCCGAAGCTTTAATTTACTTGAATAATGCTCGCATTGGCACTCGAAAATCTTACACTATTGCCGTATCGGTTCCCCTAGGGAATACTGTTCATCATGGATTGGAAGTCTTGCGCGGTGTGGCTCAAGCTCAAGATGAAATTAACCGAGAAGGGGGGATTAATGGTGTATTCTTGCGGGTATTAATTGCTAATGATAACAACGATCCCAAAGTCGGGAAACAAATCGCCCAAGAATTGAGCAAAAATCCGGATGTGCTTGGGGTTGTCGGACATTTTGCCAGTGATGTTACTCTAGCGGCGGGAAAGGTTTATCAAGCCCAAAAATTAGCCGCTATTTCTCCAGTTAGTACCGCTACGCAATGGTTTAAACCCCGTTGGTATTCAGATCAATATAGGTTCCGCACCGCACCCGACGATAATACCACGGCGACAACGTTGGCTGACTCTATGCTAAATAAACTCCAGGAGAAAAACGCTGTTGTCTTCTATAATTCTCAAAGTCAGTATAGCCAATCCCTGAAGTCAGCATTTGGTGATGCTGTGCGTTCAGCAGGAGGACAAGTTTTGCAAGAATTTGACTTGTCTGATCTTAATTTTGATGCCCAACAGACGGTTCAAGAATCCACGCAGCAAGGCGCTAAGGTGCTGGTATTGTTGCTCGACAGGGAGGAAATCGACGACGCGATTGAGATCATTAAACAAAAGCGGGGGAACCAAATTATTTTAGGGGGAGATGCATTCTATGGTACGAAACTCTTGGAGGTTGCTCAGGACGAAGAAAATGTCAAAGATATGATGATTGCCGTTCCCTGGCATATTAGCAATTCTCAGTCCAATTTTGCAGAAACATCAAGAAAGCTTTGGTGGGCAGATGTAAGCTGGCGCACCGCCTTATCTTATGATGCTACCCAAGCCCTGATTGCGGCACTGAAGCAGAATCCGACTCGTCAAGGGGTGGCTGAAACCCTACGTTCAGAAAGTTTTAGTGTTGATGGGGCAACGGGTAAGGTACAATTCTTACCATCAGGCGATCGCAAAAATCAGTTGACCAATCCTTTGAGTCAACTTGTCACGATTGAGCCAGGTTCTCGTTCCGGTTACGGCTATGATTTTGTTGCTGTACCTTAAGCACTGGAGTTTAGAGTACGATAAATTCACCCAGGTACAACCTGAAGTGGAGAAAGAAGGAAAATTACTGGGTAAAGGTATCAGATTATACGGAAAATTAGCCAATGATTTTGATCAGATTCTGGAACTAGCTCAACCGAAAACGTTTCGCTCTCCTGAATCCAGGCAGGGGGGATGTTGGGGAAAGTTGGCAGACTGTTTATTTATAGAAACTCATGTAGCACAGAAGACAGAAACAGGTAAACAACGCGGTAGGATTAAGGTTTATGAA
>CAZNNK010000839.1:0-3410 GCA_964574085.1 uncultured Coleofasciculus sp. | reverse complement strand
TCGTCTCCCTATAAGTGCAAGCACCTCACCCATCCAGGAGGTATGTATTGCACTTAGAGTCGGCTTTAAACCTCCTCTAACTGTTGATTAAACCCATTACTTGACGATAATGCGCCTCAAAAGGCTGAATGCTTTTAGACTGGCGACTCATCATCCATTCACTCTGCTCAAATAATTCCTTCCTTAGTTCATCTACGTCAATGCGGGTAACTTGTCCATCCGCAACCACTCGTTCTCCATTCACCCAAACTGTATCCACCACATTTGTCGGACGCCCTAACACCAGTGAAGCGATCGGATCAGTACGCGGTAATACAGATAAATGGGTCAAATCATATAATACTAAATCGGCTTTTTTACCGATGGTCAACGAACCCAACTCATCGGCTATATTCAACCCCTTTGCCCCACCTAAGGATGCCATCTTGATTGCCTGACGCGGCGTAATCCAGTGGCGATACTCTAAGTCGGTGGTATTGTGCAATAGCGTACCTATTTTAATCGCTTCTAAGACATCCTGGGCATCATTACTCGCCGCACCATCGCAGCCCAAGCTAACATTCACGCCCGCTTTCCGGTAGTTCAAAATCGGTGCAATTCCACTTCCCAAACGTAAATTACTCAAAGGATTATGAACCACTGTCGATCGCGTCTGGGCTAAAATCCCAATATCGGCATCATCTAACCAGACACAGTGCGCCAAAGACGTGCGCCGACTTAAATAGCCAAGTTGTTGTAAATGTCTTACCGCACTACAGCCATATTTTTCTTGCGCCAGTTGCTGCTGTGCTTTGGTTTCCAATAGATGGGCGTGACGACATAAATTCTGGCGATCGCTTAATTCAATGCACCCCTGAAACAGTTCATCTGAACACAATTGTATCCCCGTTGGTGCGACGAGAATGTTGATTCCTGATTCGGGATGATGAAACTGCTGCACCACTTCCTGCATAAATGCCAGGATTTCCTCGGTTGAGTGATGATACTGATCATGTTCCCGGTTCACCTCCCCATCGGGAATCCCTTGCGACAGTGACTTATCTTGAATCAACGGACCAATAAACGCCCGAATTCCAATCTCCTGATACGCCCGAACCGCCGCCGCAACGGTTTCCATTTCTTTGCCTGGAATTAAGACTAAATGATCGACAACCGTTGTCCCGCCCGATAATAATGTTTCCACGGCTGTTCCCAAGGCACTCAAATAAACCTGTTCCGGTGCTAAGGGCGTCAACTCATAAAGTTGGGCAATCCACAGTTCTAACGGTAAGGGTGGAATCATACCCCGTTGCCACAGTTCCGAGGAGTGAGTGTGGGCATTGATAAAACCGGGGAGAAGCAGTTTATTTTCGCCATCGACTGTCGTCTTCCTTTCCCCAGCATTAACAGCGGAATGAGGAACAATTGTGGCAATCCGATCTGCCTCAATTTGCACATCAACTATTGTATAGTCCGGATCAATAGGGATTAAAACCTGTTTAATTGTACAACTCACAGATTGAACCTGATGTATTGTTCGTAGTAGGCACTTTAGTGCCATAAGCCCTAACGCACTGACGACAAAATCGTAGGCTAAATAGTCTAATCTTATCATACTTTTCCAGCAAGTGGGGCAAACAGTCAGTCTTTCGACAAGAACATGTGGCGATCAATGGTACAACGATTGAGGTAGAAGTTGACGCCAACGGTAACGTCGAATGTGAAGTCGAAACGCCGGATGGTCAAGAGTATGAACAAACCTTTAATCTCAATAATCAAGTTGAGTCTGATCACGACAATGACGACTATGATTATGGTGAGGATGATTAAACAACAGGTTGATGAATCTCTCCGGCTGTTTCCATAAATTTTTGTAAAATCCCAGTCACTTCAACGCCCTAATTTATCGAACCATTAGGGCGATGACTAACCTATCACCACTTGTGGCTGGATCTAAACTGAGTACAATTGTTGGCATGTCTATCATTACTGCACTGCCATGAATCAACCGTTACGTACATTAGGTGTAGCCCCCAATGCTTGGGGAGTGAATGATGCGATCGCGGATTTGACTCGCCCCTCCCTAACCCCTCACCCGATTACCCTCACCACCGAAACCAAAAGCCTGCGCCTGGATTTAGTCAAATCAGCTATTCTGATCATCGACATGCAAAATGACTTCTGTCATCCCGATGGCTGGTTAGCCCACATTGGCGTAGACGTAACCCCCGCCCGCACCCCAATCGAACCTCTGACAGCCTTGCTTCCCCAGTTACGAGAGGTTAATGTTCCTGTGATTTGGGTGAACTGGGGGAATCGTCCCGACTTACTCAATATTAGTGCTGGATTGCGCCATGTTTATAATCCTACAGGTGCAGGAATTGGACTCGGTGATCCCTTGCCTAAAAGTGGGGCAAAAGTGCTAACCAAAGACAGTTGGGCTGCGGCAATTGTGGATGGATTAAACCACGAACCCGAAGATATTTATATTGACAAATATCGCATGAGTGGTTTCTGGGATACTCCCTTAGACAGTATTTTACGTAATATGGGCAAAACTACTCTTTTCTTTGCTGGCGTTAACATTGATCAATGTGTCATGGCAACATTACAAGATGCTAATTTTCTGGGATATGATTGTGTTTTGCTCAAAGATTGTGCGGCAACAACGTCTCCTGATTACTGCTTTAAAGCCACGATTTATAATGTGAATCAGTGTTTTGGGTTTACCAGCGATTCTCAATTACTTGTTAAAGCTTTAAAAGCGTAAAACATTCAGAATGCAGAGGGCAGAGAGGCAAGGAAAATGGGGAAATTTAGCAGCTACTAACGGTTTGCATCAAAAAGGAATGACAAATGACAAATGACCAATGACGAATTTCAGGAGAAACTACCCATGGAATCCCGTTGTATGATTCCCGTTATTAAATCCCCCAAGGACTACCAAGCCTATCGTATCAGTCCCCAGGATAGCAACCGTTTAGCTATTATCTTTGATCCGGCGATCGCGGATTCATCATTAACTGTTTGTGTGGAGATTTTTGATCAAGGCGGCAAAACTCCCCCGAATCGTCATCAGATTGCTGTAGAAATGTTTTTTATCCTTAAAGGGGAAGGAATTGCCCGGTGTGATGGCAAAAATGTGCCATTTCGGGCAGGAGATAGTTTATTAGTGCCACCAACGGGTATTCATGAAATTATAAATACAGGTCAAGGTCGTTTATATGCGTTATGTTTCATGGTTCCTAATGAGGATTTTGTTGAACTGATTCGTAGCGGTACACCTGTAGATTTAGATGAAGAAGATTTTCGCGTCTTGGGACGTACTGATGTGGTGGTTCCGTGTTAGGAAACAAGGAATAGGGGAGATGGGGGAGATGGGGGAGATGAGGGAGATGAGGGAGATGAGGGAGATGAGGGAGATGAGGGAG
>CAZNNK010000838.1:0-3416 GCA_964574085.1 uncultured Coleofasciculus sp. | reverse complement strand
CCGCAATCCCAGCAATCCGCGTCGTAATTCCCGCCTCATTCACCACCGGAAACGCCCGTACCCCCATCCAGCGTACCGAACTATCAGGGCGAATAATCCGATATTCTTCCTGGAAATTTGCTTCCCCTAGCAACTGTTTGTGTAACGCTTGCGCCACGCGATCGCGATCTTCAGGATGAATGGATTCTAACCAAGACGAGGGCTGATCATATAAACTTTGAGTTGAACGTCCCCATACCTCCTGATACACAGGACTAATATAGATCATCTGGCTAAAATCAGGGGTGGTTAAAAAGAAGACTTCGCGAATATTTTCCGTCAGTTGTCGCAACTGTTCTTCACTGGTACGGAGTTGTGCTTCTACCCGTTTTCTCTCGATAATTTCGGCTTTGAGAATATCGTTCACTTTCCTTAACGCCGCCGTGCGTTCTTCGACGCGCATTTCTAAGGCATCATTCACTTGTTCCAGACTGAGTCGCATTTGCACCCGATCCGTAACATCTTGAACAATCACCGAAACTTCTTCAACCCCACTGGCAACAATTCGGGCTTCAAAATTGCGGGCTTTACCATTCACCCAGAGTTGATATTCCACCCGTTGAATGGTTTTAGTTTCTAGCGCTTGTTCAATATGGTCCCAAATTAATCCCGCCACTGGCGTGGGCAGAACTTGATGTAAATGTTTACCGATAATATCGGCGGCGGGAATAGGAAGCGTTTCTGTTTTTGCCCCATGCCAATCTAAATAAATCCCCGCACTGTTAATCCGAAACAAAGCATCAGGGATAATTTCCAAAAGCGCGTGGTTTCGAGATTCCGCCTGATTTAAAGCGGCAATAACTTGCTGATGTTGTTGCTGTTGAATGTGGTACTCTTGTTCCCGTTGGATGTGATAAAATGCCATCGCCCATTGCGACGCGATCGCACAGACACAATCAATTTCCGCCTGACTCCACTGGCGTTGTGGTTGCGTCGCCATCAGGCTAATCGCCCCAAAATAGGATTGACGATGACAAAGGGGTAGAATTAACAGGGGTAAACCGGAAACCCTCTGCCATGCTTGGATTGGCGCTGAGGGGGGTTCATCGGCGATCGGAAACATCAGTGGTTTTCCCTGAATTAGCCAAGTGGAATACTTGCCATAAAACTCACAAATTAACCGAGAGGATGAGTCATCTACAGTTCCCTGTCCTCGCAGTAGCTGATACGGGTTTTCTTGTCTTTTTTTTCCCTTTACCTCTCCCTCAAAGGGTGTCATAATCGGTTCAAAGTCTGATACCATAAACATCAGACAGGAATCAACATGTAGAACTTGGCGCAATTGATCCACCGTCGTTTGCAGCCCATCTTGGGGAACACCGTTCCCTTGGCTTACTTGGGCAATCTGCTGCATAATTGCCACTTGTAGGGTTAACAGATGATTCTCCATTGTCCCCACTCCATTAGCGTTAATTGATAGATGCTTGGATGAGATAGCCATAAGTCATGAATGGATTAAACAGAAAAGGTTTGACATTGGCGAATCCTAGAATGAACGTTCTCTGGTTAATTTCCAACTCAAAGTCATCGGATTGAGTCCCAATTGTAGGGGCGGGTTTAGCCATTAAAACGACTTGTCACCAATACATGAACAACAAAACCCGCCCTTACCCCCTCACGCACTTACCCCCTTTCGGCGCTACCGATGGATCACCCCGACATGAGTCGCGATCGCATCCAGCAATTCTGCCAAGGTAAATGGCTTAGTCAGATAGGCATTTGCGCCCAAATTCATCCCTTGCTTAATATCAGTTTTGGCGGCTTTAGCGGTGAGAAATAAGAACGGAATATTAGCCGTCGTACCTTGACAACGCAAGGCAGAAAGGACACCATAACCATCCATTTCTGGCATCAGTACATCGCACAAAATTAAATCCGGATCATGCTGTTGTGCCAGATGCAACCCCTTCTGTCCATTTTCGGCAATAATCGCCTCAAACCCTTCTGCATCCAGCAGTTCCAGGATATTCTCGCGTACAGACTCCTCATCTTCAATCACTAAAATTTTAACCATTGTTGCTCTCCTTGAGATGCCTAACCAGTATTAACGTGTTTAAAAATAGGGCTACAATCATGACAGCAATAATCTCCTCATCTATAACTCAATTAATTCTGGTTTCATCTCCTGTAAATGAATCAGAAGACCGAGAGAACCCCAGAGTCAAACAGGGGAATTACTGTCCACTTTGATAAATTGTTGCATAGTGATTCTGATTAGTCCTCGTGGAAATTACGGGGTGTGAACCTGGGTTGAGGATTCCATCTCCGTAATTTCACCTTGAAGGGGATGGGTATTTTGAGGGCGCACGCAAGAGGAGGCGATTGAAATCGCTGCTACACAAACTTGCGTCCGCCTGCGCGGACTAGGTTATCACGGGGGTAGCTAACCCGGATTTGGTATAATTCATCAAATAAGATGTGCCACGCCAGTAGGTTGGGTTGAGGAACGAAACCCAACGACAACGGGTTTAAACCTAGACATCCTGAGCAAAACCCTTGTAGAGACGTTGCGTGCAACGTCTCTACCATCTGGCTGGGAATCAGTACATCTTATCGGCTAGGCTGGTGCTGGAAGCGTATGAGAGAGATAGGCGTCAAATGGGCGAAAAGAGAGTCTCTCGAGATAATTTAGATTCGAGAAGCTGAATGATTTGTTCCAGTTCGATGTTTGCTTCAGCTTGCAAACCAAGGCATCTGGCAATTCCCTGAGCATCTGTACTCAGACGAGAGTCCAAGGTTAACTTGAACGACTGGTTAGCTTGTCTATCCATCCGGTAAGCATGAATATGCATTGAGTCGCCTAACTGAACCTGCTGATTGACATGAGAAAAGTAAAATGATCGCTGTATATAACTTAAGAAACAATCTTGAATGACCAGGACAAGTTTTTTTATTGATGCTTTCAAATGTCTCAATTTTGTGGTGCAGTTGAATTAGGAGAGTTTTTGCCGTCATTTTCCAATTCATACCGAACGATTTGCTGGATTGGATCTCTTGAGGGTTAACAGCAACACCAAGATCCTGAAGTAGCCGTTGACGTTCGGGCCAAATCGTTCCAGTCGTATCTAAGGTTTGCAACTCAATTCCAACAAAGTCTTTTACCTGACCATCCTTTACAGAAAGCAAAAAATAATCAACGTTGCCTCCTGGAATTGAAACCTCAGAGACAACATGGAGTTCATTCCCTGGTTGATGAGTAGTTAGCAAATGCAAGCAGTCAATAAAGATTTGCTTTCGCTCCAGCATCCGATGTGGGCAAATAATGATAGAAATTGCTTGTTTTCCGTACACCACTGAACATGTGCCAATGGAAATCTCTGGTTGGCTTTTACGAACTTTGATACAACGCCTCTGCAAGTAGGGACAATATTGACTGT
>CAZNNK010000837.1:0-3417 GCA_964574085.1 uncultured Coleofasciculus sp. | reverse complement strand
TCTTGCTCGCTACATTGAGCATCTTGCTCGCTACCCATTCCCAATTTAAATGCATAACAGCTTAGGCAACAATGGGTAGTTAACCTGGATTTGGTATAATAACTTGTCAATATACTCAGAGGTTAACGTATGGTTTATACTTTATCTCAACTTCTAAGTTTTGATGAATTTATCGCCCACTATAGCAACAACCCTCGCTATGAATTGGCGGATGGAGAATTAATTGATAGGGAACCCACTGGACCTCATGAAACAGTCGCGGGAAAATTAGCCAGTAAACTGAGTATTGAGTTAGAACGACAAGGACATCCCTGGTTTATTCCGCGCACCTGTATTGTTAGACCTTTTACAGATGCGGCGACGGCGCGTCGTCCTGATGTCGTGGTTTTAGATGAAACTGCATTAGTGAATGAGCCGTTATGGGAGCGAGAACCTGTGATTACGTTGGGAACTTCGATTAAGTTGGTTGTTGAGGTGGTCAGTACAAATTGGGAAACAGACTATGCTCGTAAAGTGGAAGAATATGCTTTATTGGGTATTCCAGAATATTGGATTGTTGATTATCGAGGATTAGGCGGCGTTGCTTTCATTGGCAGACCCAAGCAGCCAACTATTACAGTTTGTCAGTTAGTCGGTGAAGACTATGTTCAACAGCAATATCGACTGGGAGAGACAATTGTTTCACCGATGTTGCCCAGGTTAGCATTTAAACTTGATGATGTGCTGCCAAGATGAGGCTGTACGATTAAGGTTATGTCCCAATGGTGAGACATGGTGAAACGCAAGTGCAGCATAATTATTTACTACCGCCAACTGAGTGAAAAGTTAGACAATACCTTACAACAACACGAGGAAAACGATTAAGTGATTTGGGCAGTCTGGATGTGCGAAAATGCTTGTTTTCCCGTTGTTGAATAAACTTAACAGGAATAGATGCTGAGGGTTGCCTCCAATGGATGAAAGTCGTCGGCAAGACTATCGTAATCTAATACAAATGCTGCTGAATTGTCCTAGTGGTGACGAACCAATAATTTTGAGGGCAAATTCAAACCTCATAGATGCTGGTTTAGTACAGACCATGCTACAGATAGCGGCTGGTTTGATAGTTACAGGTAAGCTGGACGCTTCTGATTTCTTAATGAATGTTACTGGTTACCTGTTAGGAGTGTACAGCACGCCCATAAAGAGATTGTCAAGCAAAGATGCACCAATAGCAGTTGGTATCGGCAACTCATTTGCAGTAATCCCAGAACCAGAAAAGTATGCCAGTTTCTTAGGTGAATTAATACAGGCAATTTTAGATCACAGAAGGAATCTAGAAGGAGTATATCCTTTTCTGAAAGCTAATTTGGGCAAACTGGATGATACCTTTGCTCAAGTATTGCACGACTGGGCAACATCACTCTTATTGAAACTGGAGCCAGCAGCCGCAGAAAACCTTGCGGTAAACATCGGCAATTTCGGTTTTCTGCTTCAGCAATTTCCACTAGGCAGCAAAGCTAGCAACTTAGAAATTGCTATTAAAGCTTACCAATTTACTGTTACAGTTTTAAGCCGTGAATGTTTTCCAAAAGAGTGGGCAAATACTCACAACAATCTGGGTGAAGCCTACCGTAATCGAATTCGCGGTGACAAGCCACAGAATCTGGAAAAAGCAATCACAGCTCTCCAAAATGCCTTGCGAGTCTACACCCCCACAGATTTTCTACAAGGTTGGGCAATGATCCAAAACAATTTGGGTCTTGTCTATAGGGAGCAAGGGCAGATTGAGCAGGCAGTCGCGGCACATGAAGACGCACTAAAAGGCTATAGCTATCAGGAGTTTCCAGAAGAATGGGGAGTATCCAAATTTTGCGCGTTAGCTCTTTTAAGGGGGGCTGAAACTCTTGCAATGTCGTTACTTTGGGTAATGTTTATTCCAAAATGGGATACTCCCGAAGAATGGGCAGATACCCAAAACTATCTAGGCATTGTCTACAGCGACAAGGGGGAAATTGACAAGGCAATCGTAGCTTACAAAAATGCTCTTAAAGTCCGTATTCCTGGAACATATAAGTGGGCAGAAACCCAAAGCAATTTGGCAGTTCAGTATCGCGAAAGTGGGCAGATTGCTCAAGCGATCGCCATCTACAAAGACAACCTGCAAGTTTACACCCACAAGGAATTTCCAGAACGCTGGGCTACAACCCATTACAATTTAGCTCGTGCCTATAGTAAGGCAGGACAGATCAAACAGGCAATTAAAGCTTATCAATCAGCTCTAAAGGTGTACACACCTGCTGCTTTTCCCATCGAATGCTTGCACTGTGGAAATAACCTCGGTCACCTAGCATTCGACGCTGAGCGTTTAGAAGAGGCAATTGAAGCTTATGGCGTTGCTATTGAAGCTGTTGAGGAGAGTTGGGCTTGGGCGAGTACCGATGCACGGCGTCAAGAGATTCAAACAGAAGCGATAGGTGTCTACATCGGAATTGTAAAATCCTACGTCAAAACCAAGCAGTGGAAGACAGCAATTGAATACGCTGAGCGTAGCAAAGCCCGTAACTTAGTACAACTCCTGGCTAATCGTGACCTTTATCCAAAAGGAGCTTCAGAAAGTGACTGCAACCAACTAAAGTATCTGCGTCGGGAAATTGCGGCAAAGCAACGGCAGTTAGAAACTACCCAGATAAATTTTTCTACTGGCATCGAGGAAAATAAGCAACTACTAGACCAAACTTATTCCGAGCAATTGCGCCAAGAACTGGATAAGTTGCAGCAACAATTGAATGATTTGCTGGAACAAATTAAGACACTAGATCCCAACTTCAGCTTCACTCAACGGGTCGAACCCATCTCTTTTGAGAGGATTCAGGCATTGCTACCCAATGATAAAACTGTCCTCATCGAGTGGTACGTTTTAGGTGACACTTTTCTAACCTTTATCGTTACCCGCCAAAGCCCGGGAATTACTGTTTGGCAATCCTCTCCAGAAGACGCTCAAGCTTTATTTGACTGGCTTAGAGAGGATTTTTCTGACGACGAGCAACCCTCAAAGGAAAATTGGAAAAACCAGCTAGAGTTCAAGCTTCATCACCTTGCTCAAATTCTGCATTTAGAGGAAATCCTATCCCATGTTCCAGAGACCTGCGATCGCGTAATTCTGATTCCCCATTTCTTACTCCACCTGCTTCCCCTTCACGCCCTACCAGTCACTTCTACGGATACGTCTCCCGTCGAAGAGGATAGAAGTCCGCTAGCAAAGAAGAGAGAATCTGACGCTGATCCTGCCAGACAAAAATGCCTCCTTGACCGATTTCCTGAAGGTGTGAGTTATGCACCTAGTTGCGGACTATTGCAGCTAACTCAAAACTCGCAACACTCTGAATTTAGCTATTTCTTTGGCATCCAAAATCCCACTCAAGACCTGAATTACAC
>CAZNNK010000836.1:0-3421 GCA_964574085.1 uncultured Coleofasciculus sp. | reverse complement strand
GTCCAGACTTCACGACTTCCTTTATCTTCCACTGACCAACGATAAATCGCCGATTTGGGATTAACCCCAACCTCAATCAGCTTCGCTCCCATATAATATTCCATCTGGCGCTTAGTCATATCCTTCGCACCACTTGGCTGACTCTTAGAGATTGTGCGAGACATGTGGGCTTGTGTCGGTTTTGGCATCGTTGTCTAATGTTAATAATCAATCTAGTCCGCGAATTAGTCGCCTTCTGCAGAAGACTTCAGCTATTCGCGAACGACTTTTCAGTTAAATGTTCTTTAACTTAAATTTAGTTAATTGGATTCTATTATACATAGATTCGCCAACGCTCAGATAATGAATCTAAAAAGAGGGAATTGAAAATGGATCTCAGTCTATGCATGATTGTGAAAAACGAGGAAGTCAGTTTACCCCAAGTCTTGGAGAGTGTGCAGCCAATCGTCGATGAAATGGTAATCCTAGATACCGGATCAAGCGATCGCACGGTTGATATTGCCCAAGCGTATGGGGCAAGGGTTTATCATTTTCAATGGTGCAATGACTTCTCCGCCGCCCGCAACGATGCGCTGCAATATGTGCAAGGGAAGTGGGTGTTGGTGTTGGATGCGGATGAGGTGTTAACGCCAGAAATTATCCCTGAAATCCAACAGGCGATAAAAAGCGATCGCAACTTGGTGATTAATCTGATCCGTCAAGAAGTGGGTGCGACTCAATCCCCCTATTCCCTGGTATCCCGTTTATTTCGCCATCATCCCGATATCTATTTTTCTCGCCCCTACCATTCTCTGGTGGATGATAGTGTCACTCAATTGGAGCAGCGAGAACCCGATAGGCAGGAGATTTCCCTGTCTACGTTGGGTATTTTACACAATGGCTATCAACCGGGTGCGATC
This sequence comes from uncultured Coleofasciculus sp., assembly GCA_964574085.1. Taxonomy (GTDB): domain Bacteria; phylum Cyanobacteriota; class Cyanobacteriia; order Cyanobacteriales; family Coleofasciculaceae; genus Coleofasciculus. The sequence continues at coordinate 2,522 of CAZNNK010000836.1, read as the reverse complement.
GCGGCATTGGATAAATACACTCGCGCCAAGACGGCGATGGAAGGATTCCTGGCTGATCATCCCAATGATTCATACTTGTGTAGTAAATTAGGGGCGCTGTATGTGCATCAGGGTCAAGTGGAGGAAGGGATTACCCTGCTTAAACGTGGATTCACAGATGCACAGGTAGACGCTTCTGTCTTATTTGAATTACATTACCATTTAGGCAATGCTTACACGAAACAGAATCAACTCCAATTAGCGGCAGATCACTATCAAGACGCGATTAAGCAACCGATTCTGCCCCAACTTAAACTGGGAGCCTATAATAATTTAGGGAATTTGTTATTCCGCGTGGGCGATTTCACCACAGCGAAACGGGCATATCAAACCACGGTGAAAATTGATCCGAGTTTTGCCGTGGGATACAATCACCTGGGAATGACCTTAAAAGCCTTGGGAGAGTGGGAATCTGCGATAACCGCTTATGAACAAGCCATTCAACTGAATCCCGACTATGCCGACGCTTACCAAAACTTAGGGGTTGTATTACTGAAACTGGGACGAGTACCTGAAAGTTTAGCCGCATTTGAGAGTGCGATCGCCCGTCATCAAGCCACCAATCCCCAGGAAGCCCAACGGTTACGTCAAGAGTTGCAAGGGATGGGGTTACGATAAGGGGAAGCCATGTAGAGACGCGCCATGGCGCGTCTGGGGAAGATGAGAAAAACTCCCCATCACTGTAATTATGGGTATTCAACCGGACATGATATTACCCTCTGCGTTTGTGTCGATCGCGCATCCATTGAATTATACAACCGATGGGAAGCGCGATCGCAACCGCAATGATAATATGAATCAGGACGTTCAAACCATTGTAGGTGGTACATTTCACCACACCTGCACTGGGACAAATCGGTGTTTCGGTGTTGGTTTGATTCTGGATCAAGGTTTGGATGGGTTGGGAATCGACTTGGGAGGATATCCCACTGACGGCTAATCCGGTTCCGACGACGGCTATCCAGAGTTCTAGGTTTTGCAGCTTCTGGTCTAGGGCGCGGTCTCGTTCTGCTTGATCTAAGTCTACGATACCTCGCACGGTTTCTAGCATTTGTCCGAATAAGTCTTGTCCGGGTGATAGATAATTGATATCGGTTTGGATTTGCTGTTTGTTGCGTTGGCTATCTTTGAGGAAATCGCCCCAGAATTGGGGGATATCGCCAATTTGGGCAAGTTTCTGTTGCTTGGTGTCAAAGTTGGTGAGATTGGTTTCCATCGCTGTATGATGGGTGCGTAAGTCACGCAAGCATCCGGCGTAGTCGAGGGCGGTGTGGGGGATTTGGTTGAGCAGATTTTTTAGGGCGTCGAGGCGGGTTTGGGGGTTGGTGGTGAGGTTGGGTAAGGTGTGGATTTGTTGTTCTAACTGGCTGTAGAGGTGTCGCGCGTCGGGGTAGCGTTGGCGGGATTGGTGATAGATGTAGCGGAGTTTGTGAGTGCAACAGAGGAGTTGCAGGAGTTCATCATAGCCTTTTCCCAACAGTTCAACAGTGGGAGATTGGTTGGTGTTGAGAGAGATGAGGATGTGACAGTGGCTGGCGGGGTTATCGGGTTGGCTGGGTTGGGTGGCGAGGTAGTGGAAGAGGTGACTCCCGAAGAGGCTGTCTTGATTCTGGAAGCTGGGATTGAGGGGAGTATTGGCGAGGAGGGCGGTAGCGCATTGTTCAGCGAGGCTGGCGCAGTCGGTTTGGGCGTCTACTTCGGCGTATACCCACAGGGTTTGTCCGAGGGAGGCTTGGATGGTGTTGGGGAGGAGGGATTGGGGGCGGAAGTGTTGCAGTTGGGGGAGGGTGATGTCGAGGTGGGGAGAGTCGGGGGTGAGGGTGAGATCAATGGCGTAGGTGTCATTCAGGCGAAAGGGTTGCAGATTGGCGGTGATTTTGAAGCCATCGGCGGTGGAGATAGCGCCTAAGTCGATATCTTTTTGGGCGTGGGTAAGCCAGTAAGTTTTTTGTCCGGGTTCGTTTTGGGGGGTGTATTCGGTGTTGGTGTAGCAGATGAGTTGGGATTTGAGGGTAGTCAGTCCAGGGAAATGTCCCAGATTAGTCAGATTATCCCATAATAAAGCCGCATCATCTGCCACGCGATCGGGGGCGTCGGTGAGGGTTTGACGCAGGTGGAAGGCGTAGAGGGTGAGGCTGAGGTTTTTCATTTATGGGTTATTGGTCTTATGTCTTATGTCATTTGTTGATGGAAATTGCCGAGATTTTTATTAGCCTATAATACAGAATATCTGTAGGGGTACGGCATTGCCGTACCCTGTTTAGCTGAAGATATCGCCCCTCTCCCACGCCAGCCCTCACCCCCAGCCCCTCTCCCACGCCAGCCCTCACCCCCAGCCCCTCTCCCAACAACCTTGGGAGAGGGGAGCAAGAGGGGAGCAAGAGCATCCGATCCCCCTTCTCCCATGCAACAAAAGCGAAGCATCCTCTGTCATCCCTCCTCGCAGGGGGGAACGAGGGGGGCTAACAGGTGTAGGTTTTTTA
>CAZNNK010000835.1:0-3434 GCA_964574085.1 uncultured Coleofasciculus sp. | reverse complement strand
CCTTGAAGGGACATAATGGATCAGTCAATTGGGTGACATTTAGTCCCGATGGCAACTTCATTGCTTCAGGAAGTGATGACAAAACCGTGAATATTTGGAGTCGGCAAACGGGTCATTTAATTAACTCCTTTGTCGGTCATCAGGAGGCTGTGTTTAGCGTCAGTTTCAGTCCTGATGGTGAACTTTTGGCATCAGCCTCTCAAGACACGACAGTGATTCTGTGGAATTTAGATTTAGCGGATTTAATTGGACGCAGTTGTTATTGGTTAAAGGATTATTTACACCATAATCCCGAATCCCCAACGATTAATGATGCCAATCCCCAGGATTTTCGGGCGTTGTGTGAGGGGAGATAGGAAATTTTACGTTCATCGTGGCAATGAACCATCAACGATGAACGACTTAGGGCAAGTATTCCTAGAAACCGGGTTTCTCGTGAGGATGACAACTCTCATATCAACCTTTTAGTCTGTGGCGTGCGCTGCAATTGTTCTGGATGTTTAGTTGCTTTTACGCTAAATACCAATCCCTTCACCCGTATAAGCGGTATGCGTTTATCACTCAAAAGAGAGGAATAGGATCATGATTATATTAGATGAAACTATCACGGTTCATGCCCAACTGGAAGACTTAATGGATTTTTTTGCCCATCTTGACAAAAATTATCCAGCCATGTCTAAGGATCACATTCAGGTAACGTACCTGCGGGGTCATCCGCTGAAAGAAGGATCAATTTTTAAGAATGAAGAATATTTTCAGGGAAAGCCTGTTCAAGCCAAGTATCTCGTCAACCAGGTCATTCCCAATAAACGAATTGAGTATAAAGCCCTATTTCCCCAGTCCCTGATTGGCGGTAGGTTAGTCAATGAAATCGAACCGACTAACGATGGCTTTGTCTGGACAGAAATTATCTATTTAGGGTTCAAGACGCCACTTTTGGGTAAACTCATCGATGGGCTAATCCGGTTTTTATTCGTTTTACTTAATGGTAATCTCTCTGACTTGAAAGCCCATCAAATTGAGGGGATGAAGACGGTTAAGCATATTTTAGAGGAAAAAGTGCAACGTCGAGAACAAAACCCTGTAGCCGTCAACGCCCGATAAAAGTTTAGGATTGGACGCCGATGTAGTAAAATGTAGTTTGTAAGTATCTGGACATACACCAGTTTCCAACTATGTCTAATCCCTTTTTACTCAGCCGCGTCCTTTTACAGTTTAATTCGTCAGATGAAGACCTGATTAACGAACTCTCAGCCGCCACATTCACACCGGATGGCAGTTTATGGCTAGGTGCTGATGAAGGGATCAATGTGGAACGTTTATCGCTGATCGAACCTTGTGTTTTTGGCAATCACCAATCCTATTGTCTAGCCGATTTCATTGAATTGTTTAATCAAGAGGATGAAATCGATATTGAAGGAATTGATTATGCTGATAATTATCTGTGGATCACGGGTTCCCACAGTACGAAACGTGGCAAACCCAAAGGGAAAAACGTAGAAAAAGACCTCCAACGGCTTGCTAAAATTAAAACCGATGAGAATCGATATTTACTCACTCGTATTCCCATCGTGAATGGCGAATTATTAAAGGTGTCTTCTCTCCCGGATAATCCGGAAGAAAAATTAAGCGCCGCCTGTTTACAAAAGACAGACGCGAGTAATAGTCTCATAGATGCCTTAATCGAGGATATTCACTTAGGTCCCTTTGTCACCCATCCCTTACCCAGTAAGGATAATGGCTTAGATATCGAAGGATTAGCGGTGCGGGGCGATCGCGTATTTTTAGGCTGTCGGGGTCCGGTTCTCCGGGGTTGGGCAGTTATCCTAGAAATTAAAGTGGCTGAATCTGCACCCGGTATCTTAACCCTACAGGACATTGGGGACAACGGGAAACGCTATCTCAAGCACTTCATCAATCTCAATGGGTTAGGAGTACGGGAACTCTGTTGGCGAGGAGAGGATTTGCTGATTCTAGCTGGACCCACCATGGATTTAGAAGGTGCGATCAGTGTATTCTGCCTCCAGTCTATTTTAGACCGTTCCGCCGATAGTATCACCGCGCCAGCCTCCGGAGAATTAGAATGTCTATTTGACTTACCCTTAATTCCAGGATGCGATCGCGCGGAAGGTTTAGCCTTATTTCCCTGCTTAGGAGAATCAGAGGCGTTGTTAATTGTTTATGATTCCCCTCATCCCATTCGCCAAATTGAACCGAGTGCGATTTATGGAGACGTTTTTAGTGGAAAAAGTCGCGGCTAATCAGGCTAATTCAAGATTCTGACACTCAAGCAATTTGATGCCATAACGTTTCTTGAACTTGATTCATCTGTTCCCGAACTTTTAGATAACTACAGGGAATACTATCGATTAAACTCATTGGGGTTTCCCCATTGCGATGAAGTTCGAGTTCAGCTTGGGGAGGGGCTTCAAAGAATAAACGTTCCTGGGGAAATATGATTCGCTCGAACCGCCAATTGGGGATATTGGTAATCCGAGCCATTACGGTTTTACCCGTTCCATTGATATAGTAACACAGCATGAGATTACTACTGTCATTGAGCCGAGAGTAGAAGAGTTGAGTCATTATCAATAACCCCAGTAATGTTATGAGTTGGTCGCAATTCTTATTCAGAAGTAGGATGCAGCTACCTTATGTTCCTTATCGCCTTCTGCCATCTGCCTTCGGACTTCTGCCTTCTTGTACTAGGCGAAAAAGCAGATACCATAAACATTACAGTATTCTGCCTCCTGCCTCCTGCCGTCTTGCTTCCCTTATGAAAAGGCTGGCGCAAAAAGATGGGTATAGTTCCAAGGCAAGGTATAGAATTGGGTGTTGGGCAGGGACGCGGGAGGATGCCAGTCCGATTGAGTGTGTAAAATGTACTCTATTCCCCAATGAGCATAGGTTTCCACCCGCAAACGCAGTTCTAATGAATGGTAAGGGATTTTTGTTGGTACAGAACCGATTGCTGTTTCCTTTGCCTGAGTATAAACTTCAGGAATTGCCGCCATCACATAGTCAACAAGTCGTTGACGTACATCAGGCTGGGCAAACAATTCGTTGTAAGGCTGATCACCATAAACTGCCAACGCATTGTCAATTTCTTCATTCACCAATTGCAGTCCCAAGTCTACAACCGCTTTAGACAGTGATTTAGACATCGTTTATTTCCTCAACTTGATGGCTTACCTGCTGAGATCAGAATGGAGCTGTCGTCCACGGAAACACTGAAATTCAAGGACATCGAGACAAAAAAGGGACATGCCCCTGTGGGTCATGACTCAATGACCACTACTGACTCTACAGGTTAAACGTAAAAAAATTGGGGAATGACACTCAAGGTAACTTAGTGCTTTCTTAAAGAAAAGATTAAGAAAAGGGTTAACTAACAGTCCGTAAATATCTAGACAATTAGTGACATAACTAGACAT
>CAZNNK010000834.1:0-3446 GCA_964574085.1 uncultured Coleofasciculus sp. | reverse complement strand
CTTTTGCCTACAACAACCGGGGTAATGCCCGCAGCAACCTAGAAGACTACCAAGGAGCGATCGCCGATTACAATCAGGCGATTAAACTTAATCCTGATTATGCTAAAGCCTACATCAGTCGGGGTAATGCCCGCAGAAATCTAGAAGACTACCAAGGAGCGATCGCCGATTACAATCAAGCGATTAAACTTAATCCTGATTATGCTTTTGCCTACTACAGTCGGGGTCTTACCTATCTTAACTTAGGAGATAAACCAAAAGCCCTTGAGGATTCTCGCCAAGCTGCCACTCTTTATCAGCAACAAGGTAACACAGAGGTTTATCAAAATATACAGCAAATAATTAGACAGCTTGAGCCGTAATGACCTTAAATTATTTTCCGGCTCCTTTCCAGTATAAATACCCCGATGTGCTTTATCCTCAGCCAACCTTGCTGATCCTTTAAACTGGAAATACAAAATAGAGCAACTATGGCACAAGCCAAAGCCATATCCAAAACAATCACCAGCTTACTTGACCGGCGAGAGAGATTTAATCTGACGCCAACAACCAATGAACAATTCTCTGATTTTATGTAGGGTGGGCAAGAGCAACCCACCAATAAGCATTTGAAGGTTTATAACCCTTGCCCACCCTACGGTAACTGCTCGAAGACAGAGATAAATTACTCAGTAACGTAGGGTGGGTTAGGCGGTATCTAAATCGAAATGATAATCATTTAATGAACAATCCGCCGTAACCCACCGATACTAACGAGAGAATATATTATTCAATCAATATTTCAGACAATAATCCTAAACTTGGTTGGGGTTCCTGCGTCAACCTAACCGACAACTCCTAAAATCAAGCAATAGATTGCACGGTTAAATCGGGCGCACGGAGCGTGCGCCCCTACCATTTGTTTGATACAACAGGCGTCAAACTCACCCCATTCTTCCTTTGGAGAGAGGTTGTCCAGCTCTCGTGATAAAGTAAATACAAAAAACCTGACAACCTTCTGTTCTCTGTCGTATTGAATCAGCCAAATGAATCTGCGGGGTAGTCTAAACAATGATCAAGTTTCCCTATCACATACCAGCCGCCCTCATCGGTACAGCGATTGTGTTGGTACAGCCTCAGTTTGCCGTCGCTTTGACGAATCTTGTTGTCGCCCAACAACCGACAGTTCAAAACCTGATTAACTCGGCAAGAATCAAAGTAGAGAAAGGAGACTATCAGGGGGCTATTGCTGATTTAACTCAAGCGCTACATACGCTCAGGAATAGTCACTCACTCAGTTCGGAGCGATTCGGCTTCTTCTAAAGCTAAAAGGAAGCGGACTGCCGATAATTTACCTGTGCATGCACTTTGTTTGTCCAAAGTCCAGAACAGTATTGACTCCGTAATTTTCTTTCTCTACCCTCTACCCTCTGCCTTCTTGCCTCCTGCCTTATTTCTGATGTTTCTCGTAAGCCTCAACAATGCGCTGAACCAGAGGATTGCGAACCACATCTTGAGTGGAAAGTTGACAAAACGCAATCCCATCAACCGATCGCAGAATTTTTTGTGCCACCCCTAATCCGGAATCTTGATTTGTCGGCAAATCAGTTTGGGTAATATCCCCAGTCACCACCATCCGAGAACCAAATCCCAAGCGAGTTAAAACCATTTTCATCTGCGCTGGGGTAGTATTTTGGGCTTCATCCACAATCACAAACGCATTATTAAGCGTCCGCCCTCGCATATAGGCTAAGGGTGCTACTTCAATAATCCCCCGTTCCATTAAATTGGGAATTTTCTCCCCATCAATCAATTCATATAAGGCATCATAAAGCGGACGTAAAAATGGATTCACTTTCTGCTGTAAATCTCCTGGCAAAAATCCTAACTTTTCCCCCGCTTCCACAGCCGGTCGGGTTAAAATCAGGCGTTCATACTCATTTGCCAGTAATGCCCGGGTTGCCAATACCACCGCCAAAAAGGTTTTCCCGGTTCCCGCCGGTCCAATACAAAACGTTAAATCATGAGTGAGAACCGCTTTAACGTATTGGCGCTGGCGAAAAGTTTTAGCCCGAATCACATCACCGCGACGGGTACGCGCCAGCACATCTTGCTGTAAATCCTGGAGTTCATCCTGACGGTGAGAATCTAAAGCATGAAACGCCGTGCGAATATCCGCCTCTTCAATCCGTCTACCCTCCAGCCAAAACGGTTTAAGCGATCGCACCACAGACGAGACGCGCTCAACTTGGTTTTGCGTCCCTGAAATAAGCAACTCCTGTCCCCGTAAAACCAGACTCGCGCCAGTCCGTTGAGAGAGCAACTTCAGATTACTCTCGCGATCGCCCGCCAGTACCATAGCACTCTGGACAGTCGGTAATTCAATTGTTGTCGATACTTCACTCAAGGTTAATTATCAGGTAATTAATCATTGGTCACGGATAATCCGTTATTCGTCATCAACTATTAGCACAGAGATAGAACAAAGGACAGTTGACACTCCCCCGCTTGAAAGACGGGGGATTCTTTATTCATCCAGAAGCCTTAGAGTAGTAATCAGTGTGACTAACCTCTCACGCCCCTACCCCAATCTCTCCAATAAATCCGTGAAATCAGTGTTTTGACAAATGACAAATGACAAATCAAGAACGGGATTTCGAGTTAGGTTTAGGCAACGGTAAGCGTCGAGGCGAACCTTTCCTTCCCTTAGATCTACTCCCGGAAGGGCTTTCGCGGCGGGATGTACCACCCGACTCATCATAGATATCCAAATAGACCGATTCCCCGGCAATCTTCGCCACCCCTTGGATGACCGTGCGAATTGCCTGAATATTACGACCGCCTCGACCAAAGACTCTCCCCTTGTCCTCTCCGTCAAACGCCAGCCGAATCCAGACCCGATTATTAGCATGGGCACGTTCACAGTCTAAACTCAGCGACGTGGACGACTCTAAAAACGGCTCAACTAAAAATCGCACCAGACTCCCATAATCCGGGCTGGTTTTCCGCCCAGGTTCAGACACTGGCTTGTTGTTCAAGGACATTGGCTTTCTTGAGAATGCTGCGAACGGTATCCGTGGGCTGCGCTCCATTTTTCAGCCACTTGGCAATAGCGGGGGCATTCAGCGTCGTTTGATCAGTTCTGGGATTGTAGAAGCCCAACTCCTCCAAAGGACGCCCATCCCGACGGGCATTACTCTCAATCGCCACAATGCGATAACTCACTTCACGCTTTTTGCCGAATCGTTTTAATCGAATTTTGACCATAGTTTCCAATAACTCACCTGTTTGATTTTAAGCGATGATTAAGAATTTAGGGTAAATGAGGATTCGTCATTCGTCATTTGTTGATTGTTCATAGTTCATTGGTAATCCTCTCCCCCATCTTCCCCATCTCCGACCTGGGGCCCGTGTACGAGGTGGGCGAGGAGACACGACAAGCAGCCCAAACAGACACAAGAGCGCAG
>CAZNNK010000833.1:0-3450 GCA_964574085.1 uncultured Coleofasciculus sp. | reverse complement strand
TGGCGACTGCTATAGCATTAAGTAGTCGGACAAAAGAAAAAGGCACGATCCGGAGCCTGTGCAAGTCAATCACCCTCAACCCCTTACTGTTCCTTCCTGTTCCCTAATCTCAATCGTTAACTTTAATGAAAGTCCACCGACTTAGGAACGTTGCCGTTCTTGGGCTAACTCAATCAACTGATCAACCAATTGAGGAAACGGCATCCCGGTTGCTGCCCACAGTTGAGGATACATACTGGTGGCGGTGAAACCCGGTAAGGTATTGATTTCATTAATGAAAACCTCCTCTGTCGCCTCCACATAAAAGAAATCTACCCGTGATAAACCCGCTGCATCCACCGCCGCAAATGCCTGGAGTGCCATCTCCTGAATCTGACGACTTACGACATCCGGTAACGGTGCGGGAATGGATAACGTGGCACGACCTTCTGTATATTTGGTTTCATAGTCGTAGAAATCACTGGTATAACTAATTTCACCCACCACAGATGCTTTCGGATTATCATTCCCTAAAACCGCACATTCCACTTCCCGCGCTACGACTCCCGCTTCCACAATAATCCGGCGATCATAACTAGCGGCATTATCTAACGCCGTTTCCAATTCACTTCGCGATCGCACTTTGGCAATACCTACTGATGATCCTAAGTTAGCAGGTTTGACAAAACAGGGATATCCTAAGGTTTCCTCAATCTGATCACAGAGTTTCGGGAAAACGCAGGGATTTGACCACACCTGGGCGCGACTCAATCCCATATACTTCACTTGGGTGAGTCCCACTTGATCAAACACTTGTTTCATGGCAATCTTATCCATTGCCATGGCTGAACCTAAGACACCGGAACCCACACAAGGAACCTGCATTAACGTTAACAAACCTTGAATCGTGCCATCTTCGCCATTGGGTCCGTGCAAGATGGGAAACCATACATCCACATCAGCCACCTGAGGTGGAAATTGCCAGAGATTTCCGTCGCCATTGGCGTCTAGAGGTGTTCCCGATGCCAAAACCTGCTGGGCGATGTCTGGGGGTTGCCAGATGCCATCTTTTTGAATATAAATCGGTAACACCTCGTACTTATCCGTATTCGGCGGCATACTCAACGCCTTCGCGATCGCCTGTGCTGAACAAATCGAAACCTCGTGTTCTCCTGAGAGTCCCCCAAATAGCAGTCCGATCTTTGTTTTTGTCATAGTTGCGTGAATTGTTGATAGGTCAAACACTTATCCTACTTGGTTAGGACGAGTTTAGGTATAAGTTGTTTGGTCTGTAAACCTTAATGTCAATAATGACGAAATTCTTGTAGTGCGAGCATCTTGCTCGCTACTATAGCAACCGCCATAGCGGTTAGGACACATCATTTAGTAGAGACGTGCCATGGCACGTCTCTACTCGCGAGTATGACAAATGACAAATGACAAATCGTCATAACCCATAAATAAGAATAATCAACGGCGGAATGACAAACATCATCAACAGACTGAGAGGTGCGCCCACGCGGAAAAAGTCCAGAAATCTGTAACCTCCAGCACTGTAAACCATCGTGTTGGTTTGATACCCAATCGGTGTCATAAAACTATTCGACGCCGCGAAGGTAACCACAAACATAAAGGCAAAGGGATTAAGATCCAACGTCTGAGCCACTTGCACAGCAATAGGTAAGAGTAAAACCACCGAAGCGTTATTGGACAAAACCTCTGTCAATAAGGCGGTAATCAGAAAGAAAAACGTCAGCATCCAGTAGGGTGAAAAACTACTGCCCAGAGAAACCAGATTATCCGCTAACCATTTCGTTGTACCCGAATTTTCCATGGCAATTCCCAACGGAATTAATCCAGCCAAGAGAAAGATAATATCCCAGCGAACGGCGCTATATACTTCCCCTGGCTTCAGACAACCCGTGATTACCATTAAAACCACTCCCGCCAAGGCACTGACCAAAATCGGTAATAGGTTAAATGCTGCAACCAGCACCACGCCCACTCCAATTGTCACCGCAATGCCCGCTTTTTCTCGCCGTAACGACTCCATGTCTCGTTGCTCAAAAACTAATAAATCCCGACTATTTTGTAACCCTACAAAACTTTGTTTCGGGCCTTGTACCAAGAGCAAATCCCCAAACCGTAATGATACTTTCCCCAACCGTTCCCGAACAAATTCTTGTCCCCGACGAATGGCTAATACCGTCAAGTTGTACCGTTGCCGAAACCGAAATTCCTTTAGCGTTGAGCCGATTAAATCAGAATTTGATAGAATCAAAACCTCAGCAATCGTATCTTCTCCAGAGGTGAGATTGTCTGTGATCGAGGGTTTCCCGAATTGAACATCGGGTAAAATATCAATTCCCCGTTCATCTTTAATATTCAACAAACATTCTCGCTGACCCCGCACCACTAAAATATCTCCAGGCTGCAATACTTTGTCAGCAAAGGGTTGGGCAAAACGGGTATCATTCCGGATGATCTCCAGTACGTCCATATCAAATTTACGCTGAATTTGACTGGAACGTAGAGTTTGTCCGACTAAGCTAGACCGTGGGGGAATCACAATTTCACTCACATAGTCTTGAAGTCCATACTCTTGAGTATCACTCCCTGCCGCTTTTTTATTAGGTAAGAGTCGAGGGGCAATCAATACTAAATAGGTTAAGCCAATTGTAAACGTAATTAGTCCTAATTTAGTGAATTGAAATAAGCTGAATGTACCGTACCCTAATTTATCCGACAAACCACTCGCCAAAATATTGGTGGATGTGCCAATTACGGTAATCATTCCCCCTAAAATACTGGCATAAGACAAGGGGATGAGAAGCTTGGAGGGAGAAATCCGCTGCTGGTTACACAAATCTTCGATAATGGGCAGAAAGACCGCCAGAACAGCCGTATTATTAATCACACCACTAATCGGACCTGCAATTGCCCCCACCGCTAAAATCTGCTGTGAGGACGTTCGCCCTCCCCACTTCCACAGGAGTTCACTAATAATTTGAATCGCACCCGTGCGGGCAATCCCGGCACTGAGAATAAACATTGCCATCACGGTAATCGTGGCGGAACTACTAAATCCAGATATGCCTTCCTCTGGGGTGACTAATCCCAGCACGATCAGCAACACCATGATGGTGAGTGCGGTAATATCAACGGGCAACCATTCACTGATGAATAAAATCAGCGTTAGTAGGACAATACCGAGAGTAAGAAAAATAGGCTCCATACAAGGGTCAGATGCACTAAGGGGCAAATCGCGGTTGGGTTAGCACTGAATCTAATATACTCGCTGAAATTATTAATCTGTCCCTTGATACATCTGTTCAGCCACCCGTTTCAGGCGGCGTAGCTGGGCTTTCATATCCTGCTGTGTCCAGGTTGTGGCAAAGGTATCAAAGCCCCAACTGACAACAGGGTTAGGAATTTCAAACTCAAAACGATTCAGCAGCGTCGTCCCTAAAG
>CAZNNK010000832.1:0-3454 GCA_964574085.1 uncultured Coleofasciculus sp. | reverse complement strand
CCCCCCCCCCCCCCCCCCCCCCCCCCCCCCCCCCCCCCCCCGCCCCCGCCCCCCCGGGCCCCCGCGGCGCGCTGGGGAAGCTGGGGGAGCAAGATGCTCCCATTACAGCGAACCGCTTATTTTTGGGCATTATTCAAGTTCGCCCCGTCTAAGTCAGCTCCCGCCATATCTGTTCGGGTGATAGTGGCGTTGTTGAGATTGGCATTTCTCAAATCAGTGTTGCTCAGGTTCGCACTTTCTAGGTTGGCACTATCGAGGTTGGCTCCTGCCAAATTCGCTCCCGCTAAATCTGCGCCGTTGAGATTAACGCCATTTAGATTAGCATTTTCTAAGTTAGAATGACTTAGATTTGCCCCTTCGAGATTGGCATTGGTCAAATTCGCATTGGCTAAATCGGCATTGGTACAATCAGCACCTTTGAGATTTTTGCCACTCAAATCAGCGCCGTTGAGGGTTAAGCCTGCACATTTGAAGTTGCTGGGTGCGACAGTGGCATCACTGATGGTAGTGGGTGGGGATATCGTCGCTTCCGTCTGGGTGGGCTGACTGACGGCGGCATTGGTTACACTATTTCTCTGTAACAACCATCCGGCTAAGCCAAGGGCGATAAGTACGGGAAGTGCGATCGCGACCCCCATAACGAAAGGTTTACCACGTTTAGCTTTTCGGAGTTGAGCTTCAGCTTGGATGTTTTCTATCTCAATCTGGTGAATCGCCTCTTCCATAAACTCTGGTGGAATTTGGGCTTCGGTTCCAGCATCGATTAGCTCTTGTACCGAATAGCTTTGGTTGTGCTGGGCATAGAGTTGAGCCGCTCGCGTCAACACGTCTTGGGCTTGCTCTTCTGGAATTCGATGGTTTTGCAGTTTCATAGGAGTGTTAGTGTGAGTACAATGAGCAATTTCCAGATCAGGTGGCTGGTTCCGAGAAACGGAGAATAAATCGTCGTTAACGGTTTCAGCGTCTGGCGCAATTGAACGGCGATAAAATTTATAAGCAGACAACCTGAAGCTAGGTTGAATGCTTATTTAGATTTAGGCGGGAGTGGTTACTCTTACTATTGAGAATAGCTTGATGTTGAGAAAATTGAAGGGGTTGAGGCGTATTTTTGAGGAAAAATGGTAAAATTTTACTGTTTGCTTAAAAAGGAATCGGTTTGTTAAAGCGTTGATAAAGAAACTCGTGATTCGGGATTAGTCAAATTTAGCGGTTGGGATTAGGGCGGGTTTTGTTGCTTCCTTTGGGGTGCGTTGACTCCTTTAATCCCTAAACCCGCTCCTACGTCTTTGCCATGCGATCGCGTATCGGTTACACTTTGAATACCTATAATTACGGTGATGGGGTGATGGGGTGAGGGGGAGAAGTTTTTATTATTGGTGATCTGCCGGACATCATATCATCGGGGAAAAAGCCATGAAGATCCGTATTGGGAACGGTTACGACATCCATAAACTGGGAAACGGACGCCCTTTAATTCTGGGAGGTGTAAACATTCCCCACGAATTGGGATTGCTAGGACATAGTGATGCGGATGTCCTCACCCATGCGATTATGGATGCGATGCTAGGCGCATTAAGTCTCGGCGATATCGGTCATTATTTTCCTCCCACCGACCCAAAATGGGCAGGAGCGGATAGTATAGAGTTATTGAGTCAGGTGAATGAATTAGTGCGATCGCAGGGTTGGCAGATTAGCAACATTGACTCGGTAATCGTGGCTGAACGTCCCAAGCTCAAGCCTCACATCAAAACCATGGGCGATCGCCTCAGCACGACTCTAGGATTACAACCCGATCAAATCGGTATCAAAGCCACCACCAACGAAAAATTAGGACCCGTGGGACGAGAAGAAGGAATCGCGGCTTATGCTGTAGCGTTATTCGTTAAAGAGCATTAGTTCTTTTTCATGAGTTATAAAATTTTTCATGAGTTATAAAAATAGAATACCAGTCAGGCTGGTAATATTGTTGGGTCAAGATTTAATCTGAATAAAACTCGTTGATACGAGGTCAGATTGAACATGATCATAATTCAGTCCCAGTAAAGTTTTAAAATAAATAGATATTGGTTCTTTCAAGACCGATCTATAGTCTTGATGAAGTTGAGGGATTATTGAGTGACTATCGCTTAAAAAGAGAGCAGTTCCCAGAACCGACATGGACTTATCATTAAGGGATTGAATCAAATCCTGTGGCGTTATTTCTTTTTGATTATAAACATGATTTAAAGCCACGTTATCTTCTGCCAAAATTGCTTGAAATGCTCTTAACTCATCCTCACTAAGCTGCTGCACAAATTTCCATAAATTCTGCCATTTTTGCGGTAAAATTATGGATAAATCCCGTTCAGGTCTTGGTAAAACCGTGTCTGGGCGTGTCACCTTCTGCACTCGTAAGGTTTGCATTTGCTGTTGCAGATCAGCATAATCGGATTCTAACTGCTGTTTAAGCTGTTCTAAGCGTACCAAATCTTGATTCAGTTGCTTTTGTTGCTGCTGCTTTTCTGCAAGTTGCTGCTGCATTTGCTCGAGTTCCGATTTGAGCGGATTTAGATCGTCCTGAACCCGCTGTTGCTGTATCCGTAAAGATAAAAAGGTTTGATTCAGTTGCTCTAAACGTTGTTTTAATGCTTGAATTTGGGTATGTAAGTCATAAGCTTCGCCACCTAAGTCTTGCTTACGGTGTTCGAGTTCAACTAAGTCTTGACTAAGATGTTCGTGGTGATGCAGTTTATCGGCAATTTCGATTTGAAGCTGTTCGAGTTCAGTATGTAAGTGATTTAAGCGAGTTTCCGCTGGCTGGATTTGAGCCGTTTTTGCCCAGAGAGATTGATTCAGTTCGCTTTGGTGTTTCTCTAGCTGCTGAATTTGCGATCGCAGGGTACTCATTTCCTCTAGGTGTTCTTGCTTATGCTGTTGAACCTCACTGATTTCCTGATACAGGCTATTGCGTTGGTTATGCAGTTCAGACACCCGACTCAGTAGCTGACTTCGTTCCGTTTGTAATGCATTGATACTGGCTTCGAGTTGATGTTGTGTTTCCCTTCCCTGGATCAGTGATGCATACAATAGGCTTTCGTCTTCTTCCAATTCTTGGATTTGATTAATTAAAGCATTTTTGCGCTGTTTTTCTGCTTTATTCCGTCGCCTATCCGCGACAATAACGCCTGTGTAACTGGCTACCACGGTAACGACTCCATTAACCAAGGCTTTGTTGGGGTTAACGAATAATCCTACACCCACGCTGACAGCAAAGGCGACTGTACCAAGAAGCATTTGATTAATGAGTTGGTTCATTGGTCATTGGTCATTGGTCATTGGTCATACTCGCTATCGCGAGAAGCAAGCTACGTTATTCGTCATTTGCCTCAAATCTAAACGAAAAGAGGGCGGGTTTTGTTAATAAGTTATCGGTATACCCATCAATTAAACGGCTAAACCCGCCCCTACAATACGA
>CAZNNK010000831.1:0-3462 GCA_964574085.1 uncultured Coleofasciculus sp. | reverse complement strand
GTCTTAGATTGGTTGTTAAACGAATCTTTTCAATTAGACGATGGGCGGATATCTTTGAGGGGGTTAGACTCAAAGACAATGCCAATTCAATCTCAGTTAATCCTGCATCAAGGTATCCTGGGAACATTTTTACAACATAATAAAACCCATACATCTACAGGACTTGTCTCTAAATCCTTTGTGATTGAAGAAGGTAAACCGGAATTAGTGGCGCGATATAAACATCTCTCTGGATACATCTATCAACAGGCAAAAATCCTGTGTGACAAGCAGGGAAAATTTCTCACCAAACCGATTAAAGTACCGGGATGGTTAAATCCGGGGACAGTGGTACGACATATTGCATTTAGTTCCAGTACTAGCTTTGAAGAAACACCAGAATCCGTATTCGTTTTATTATTTGCGGCGGTAGCCTGTTGTTACTATTCGATTCGGTCAAAATTACGGGATAAACGGGCAGAATATGCTTTAGTAATTCCCGAAATTACCGACTTAGCCGCTTACGCTAATTGGCGGCGTCATCGGAAATGGCGAGAGGAGGGATATAAAGACTTTTTTGCCTCTGGGTTAGGGGATGCGGGGTTAAAGTTTTTGACCTATATTACTAAAGATATTTTGGCAGAACGTCCCTTTAAACGCTGTCAGGTGATTACATTAGGAACAGTTCCTTGGTCAAGTCAACAAAAAACGCGCACGGATTTGTATTTAGTTGAGGCAAATGAGCGAATTGAGCGGAATTATCAGGTTTGCGATAATTATTTAAGTACCCGTGATGTGGCGGGGAAAGAAGGGTTGTTTATTTCCTGTAGTTTTGCCAGGGAGTTAATTGCAGAAAACTTAGCCAGGGGTAAACATTGGTATGCAGGTTTGGCAGATAATGCCACAAGTAACGAGTTATTTCAAAAGTTGACCTATGAACGCGGAGGACTCAATCAGATGGTTCAAGAAGTGGAATGGGATCGAGACAGTGAGAAGCTATTTGTCAAGGCTTGTCATGAAGCGATCGCCTATAACCATAGACAACTTTATCAACGAGCAAAAGACAGGAAGGAAGTGCCGAATTATGAACGGGAGGATACCAAATTTCGCACTGGATTGGCACGCTGTAAAACTGCTGTGGCGTTTCGGGAGTTTATTACTGATTACTTGTCTAGGGCGAGATTTATGCCCACGCTGGAGGAAAATTGGGAAGCGTTTATGGATTTGATTCTGGGGGCAAAGGATTGGAAAAAAGGACGAGATTTAGCGTTATTAGCCTTAGCCAGTTATCAGCGCAGTAGTCAGAGTCAAAAGGTAGCGACGGAGGAATCAGAAGATGAGGAGGAATTTGATTTTTAATAGTAAATGTTGTCAGGGCGTGTAGGGGCGAAGCATTCGTGCCACCATCTTTATCCGAATCCGAATAATTTTGGGTTTTAATCATCAATTGAACCAGGGCGGGTTTCGTTGTTCAGTTATCAGTCACCCCCTTAATGTCCCTAAACCCGCCCCTACAGCCCAGATCTCAACCCCACAGTAACCAATTATCAACCATTTGGAGAAAAAATCATGACCTTTCATCTATTTGGCAATATCTTAACTAGCTACGGCACCGCCGCCAATAACCGTGGCGAAAACGAAGGCAATATCACCACCCTGCAAAAACTCCTCTGGAAAGGAGACGTTCACACCACCGTATCCGCTGAAGCCATCCGCTGGGCGCTACGATACTATTGGCAAACCGCTGGGGGTGACTATGCGGTGAATCGTTGTTGGGATGATCAGAAAAATGATAATGTTTTACAGGGGAGTTTTGATGAAACCACCTACATTGATGATGATGTCCTCGGTTACATGAAAGCAGAAGGGGCGAAACAAGAATTTAGCGACGAAGAGAAAAAAGGGAAAGGGAAGAAAGCCAAAGGGACTAATTTAGCAAGGCGGGGAGTCTTAGAAGTCACTCGCGCTGTTTCCACGATTCCTTATGCAGGGGATATTACGTTTAATTCCGCCAGTGGACAAAAGGGGAGAACCTCTCTTTATGGAACAGAAGTTCACGCCACGCGCTATCAATATGGGTTCGCGTTAACCCCTGATCGGTTGAAAGAGACATCCCGGATTATTCCAGTGTTAGACGGGTTAGTTTCCTTAGGAGAAGTCGCCGGAAATCATGCCCGTTTTCTCTATGACTTTTCTCCAGAAAGTTTAGTCTTGCGGTGGACACAGGATTTCTCGCCGCGAATTCTCTATTGTTTCCAAGAAGATGAAGATGGGGAGATATCTTTGCCCAGTTTAATTCATCGTGTGGAAGTGGGAGACATTGAAGCAACCGAACTCTGGGTAGCGGGTGCAATTGCCAAAACCCCAGAAGGCGATCGCTTGGAGGAATTAGGTGCTAATGTGCTAGCGGGGACAAAAGTAGCACTTTCTACGCTCAAACAACGGATTGCTGATGATTTACAGTTACCGCAATTGGAGGGAGTATCATGATTACCGCCCTCAAAGTTGAAGTTCCCATCGCCTGTTTCCGTGTCTCCCGCGCCAGGGAATACGCCCAAACCTACCCGGTTCCGCCTCCAGCAACGGTTTATGGTATGCTCTTATCCATGGTGGGAGAAATGGATCGATATCGGCATTGCGGGATTAAGTTAGCGATCGCGTTATTGAATGAACCGGAAAAATCCACCATCCTCCGCACCTTTCGCCGATTTAAAAAGAAGCAAATCTTTGATCCCACCAATGCCCGTCCTGATTATCAAGAGTTACTCAGTGATATTCAGTTTATCGTCTGGGTAGCCTCTGGAAACGACAAAGCCCAACCAAGATTATGCCAACGATTAACCGAGGCGATCGCGAATCCAGAAACGGTTGATCGATTTGGTGGGTTGAGTTTGGGTGAAAGTCGGGATTTAGTCAATGCGATTAATTTGTTACCGAAAGACTATCGGGGTGAATCCCTACGCTGGTTAGTGCAGCAGGAGGATGGTTTGTTAACATTACCCTATTGGGTGGATCACGTTGGTTCAAAAGGAACCCGTTGGCAACGATTTCAGTTACTTCCTCCCCGTGAATGGTGTCAACCGCCGGATAATGCGTGGATAGAGATTCGGGTGGAGTAATTTGCAAGCATCTGTGTCTGTTGAGGTTTGGAAGGCTGGGGAATAGGGTGCAAATCCAGACAGGGCTTGGGTTTGCGGCTAGTTCAAGGGTGGGGGAGATGCTTGCAAAATGCCGGGATTCCTTTCAGGATAAGGGTTACAGCGTTTTGATTTTTGGCAAAATTAGCCAAATTTGAGTCAATTTTGGCGTGAGGAGAGTTGGGTTGGGGAGATGCTTGCAAAACCGATTGGCAGCCATTATGATTTAAGGGTTCCCGCGATCGCGGTGCTATTACCTTTGATGCCGTTAGGCGTTGAGCACAAATGTCAAAAGTGCAGGTTGTTAGTTTACATTTATGTGCTATTACCTTTGATGCCGTTAGGC
>CAZNNK010000830.1:0-3484 GCA_964574085.1 uncultured Coleofasciculus sp. | reverse complement strand
ACCCAGTACACCCATCTCATCCGGGTAAACCAGACAACCGGGTTACATTCAAGATAATCGGCGTGGGTGCGATCGCAAACGTCATTATACACTGGGCAAAGGATACGCTGAGAGTATGAGCGATGGGCTGATGTTGATCGGGAGGGCTGATGTTGATCGGGAGGGCGCACGTCGGTGCGCCCCTACGTTCAACTTTATGACGATAATTTTCTAAATCTGTGTTGATCAGATTCGACAACGACGAATACTCCGGCTAATTCCGCTTCAGAATAGTTTGTAGAACTTGTTCAAGTTCGTTATGAACCTAATTTTAAGGCACTAAAGTGCCTACTACAAACAGTGCGATCGCATAACCCAAGCAAGCCCGAATATCCTCAATCTCTAAATCAGGATAATAGTCTTGCCTAATTTCTGCAAATGACAACCCCTCACTAACTAATTCCAAAACACTCTGCACCGTAATCCGTGTACCTGCGATGCAAGGTTTACCAAAGTGGATGTCAGGGTTTACTGCAATTTTCTCCATGATTGAGCACGACGTTCCCGTTGCCTTTATTTGAGGTGCGTTACGCTTCGCTAACACACCCTACATTCTACTGGCTCTCTTGCTCCCCTCGCCCGTGAGTATCAAACACTCGTCAGTAAAGGGCGACCCGACCTAATTGAGTGGAGTGGTCTGTTAATTGATGCAGGCGGGTCGCCCCTACCGGATTTCCACAAGTGCGATCGCGTCGTCTGTCCTGACTAGAATCATAATTCATTGAATTTGTCAATATTTTCGTGATAGGAATTTTCCGCCTCAGGGGTGGCACAGTATCAGGTGTCAACTGTGTGAAGAAAAGCCCCAGGAGTGCGTGAAAACTGACACCATTTTTTATCGCTTGTTTAAAGGGTTCCCCAGTATCTTCTTTGAACTGATTAACCAATCCCCAGAACAAGCCGAGATGTATGAATTCACATCCCGTGAAATTAAGGAACTGTCATTTCGACTCGATGGGTTGTTTCTGCCCAAGAATAAACAATCCAACGAACCTTTTTATGTGGTCGAGGTTCAGTTTCAACCGGATGAGAACTTATACTATCGTGTATTTACGGAACTGTTCATCTTTCTGAAGCAATACAAACCGACCCATCAATGGCGAGTTGTGGTCATTTATCCCACTCGCCGGATTGAACGGGAACAACCGTTACATTTTCGGGAACTTTTCAGCCGGGTGACTCGGATATACTTAGATGAGTTAGGAGAGGCGGCATCGGATTCCCTAGGGATTAATGTTGTTAAGCTAGTAATTGAGAATGAAAAGACAGCCCCAGAACAAGCAAGGATTCTGATTGAACAAGTCCAAGTCCAGATAACCGATGAGACGACCCAACGGAATCTGATTGATTTAATCGAGACAATCATCGTTTACAAATTACCGCAAAAAAGCCGAGAGGAGATAGAAGCCATGTTCGGGTTAAGTGAACTCAAACAAACCAAGGTTTATCAGGAAGCGAAACAAGAAGGGAAACAAGAAGGGAAACAAGAAAGCAAGTTAAGAGCAATACCCCGCCTGATGCAGCTAGGTTTGAGTGGGGAGATGATTGCTGAAGGATTGGATTTGTCGGTAGAAGTGGTTCAACCAGCCACACAGTTATTTGCTGAACAAAATGTTGTGGCGTTTATTGAACTGTTACAGCATCAACGATCGCTCTTTTCGCCGCAAGACTTGGCGGACTTGGCTGCGTTGATTGAACCGTTACCCGATAAACTAGAAGACTTATCGGAGGCGATCGCACAATGGTGTAAGCAGGATGGACATTCCCTACAGCGTCAGGCTTGGCGTGATCTTGTTTCGGGTAAGGTGGCGGCTATAGTCGAGGAATTATTGGCGACGAATCTTACATCCCTGGAAACCTTTGAACCTTCGGTGACTAAAGGAATCCTACAACAGGCGATTGAGTAGAGTTCTATGACAGTTTCCATAAGTCGAGACCCAATCCCTTGGTGAATGCGATCGCGCCGCACATAAGCTGAGGTGACATGACCATTATCAGCTATTCCCGCAAAGCCGGGAATCCCGGTTTCATCTGTCGCCACAAATGTTGTCCCTGACAAAATGAACGCCCGAAACCCAGCCGTATCCTCAGCAAACGACGCCCAGCTATGGGTTTGAGCATCCGAGTAGAATTGAGGCGCGATCGCGAGTACGGTTTGTTGATACAATTGTGCCAATTCAGGACTATCCGACTATTCATATTGCTATATATTTTCAACTTGCATAAGCTGACTCCGCCTGGATATACTTCCCAGCGACGGCATAATTTGGATATTAACAATGACTTTCAGCTTCTACCCTAAACTGAATCGCCTGATTCTCACCGGAACCACAACCACAATCCTCGCGACTACCTCCCTAACCAGTTTTGTCCTCGCCGCCTCACGTCCCGCACAAGCTAACCCGGAAGTAGACCTTTACACCTTATGCACCAAATTCCCCTTAAATTCGCGCTGTGAAGGCTACGAACCCCCTGTCTCTCTCAGACAGCGTTCAGGTCATGAGGGACTCTGCGCCTTAACCTCTGGTGAAACCGATTTATCCGGGAAATGCAAAATATCCCTCACCGAGGGAATCATCACCGCTTATATTGAACAAGGCGATCGCCTCGCGGTTTTGGATGATGAAAGACCCACTCAAGAAATTACCGTGGCGGTGAGTGATGTCGATACCCTAACCTATCAAGAAGGCAAAAAAGCTAACGTGGGTCGGATTATTGGGAATACGCTGCTGTTCGGCGTTCTGGGTGCTGTTTTCACTAAACCGGATAAGATTGCCCAAATTGAAGTCGGTTTCACTGGAGAATCTGATCCAGCAACCACACAGGTTTTGACCTTAGTAACCGAACGGGAATTGGGACTGACGTTAAGAACTAATTTAGAACGACTAACGGGAATTTTTGCAGAAATTCCGGCTGAAGAAGAACCGGAACCTCAAGAAGCAGCCGTTGATGATTCAGAGACGTATTCAACGGATTTAGACGAATTTTGTGAGTCTTATCCACACAATTCGCGGTGTCAAAATCCCTCGGATGAATAAAGAATGGGGCGACTCATATTATGTCCGGTTGAATACTCACATTTAGGTGGAGACAAGGCAGAAGGCAGAAGGCAGAAGGGAAGGAGCTTTTGTTGCAAGGAAAAAGGATATTACGGTTATTTCGGCGGACATGATATCAATCATCTCTGTTTGATCGATCGTAAGTCAGGGCGGGTTTTGTTGTTCCGTTATCAGTAACAAGCCTATTGAGTGGCTAAACCCGCCCCTACAACTATGTGATCTCCAGTCATTATTCTGGTTGTAGCACTACGCACCTGAAGGGGTGACAAGCTAGCTGAAGTGTTGAGCTATCCTACTTTTAGCCCATTTCTTCTCGTCCCCCATACCCCCTGCGCAACGCTTCGCTAATCCCATACCTCATCCGGTGGTCTTCATCTGTCAATAAG
>CAZNNK010000829.1:0-3493 GCA_964574085.1 uncultured Coleofasciculus sp. | reverse complement strand
TGGGGGAGCTGGGGGAGCTGGGGGAGCTGGGGGAGCTGGGGGAGCTGGGGGAGCTAACTCAAAACTCTACTTTCCCTATTCCCTATTCCCTATTCCTTGACAAATGACGAAGGACAAATGACAAATTACCTTCATAAAATACTGCTGACAATCTGCTGTGCGATTATGCCCAATCCATAACCAGCCAGGGAAAAGACAACCAACACACTAAAGGCTTGCCATTCGCCAAAGTTGGCAACTTGCAAATCTAACCGCACTAACGCCCCGGCTGATAACAGCACCAGAATCCGGACAAAAACATGTATCCAGCAGAGAATCAGCACCGCCAAAAAAGCGCCCACAATCACGGAAATAAAAGCGCGGGTATCTGACTTCAACCAACTGCTATAAACGCTCTGAATCAGCGTCAGTGGGGCAGTTAGAGCTAAATCGATAAACATGATATAGATTGCCCCCATCAGCCACAATACCCAAGGTCTATCCGCATCTGCGATTAATTCCGAAGCCGCGATCAACCAACCAAAGACGCAATGGGTGGCGAACAAGATTGATAAAGAAGTCCAAGGCAGTTTTTTAACCAAAAACATAGCCTAGTGGATAGGCTTAATAAAAGTTAACGGCACAGATCGTCATTTGTCATTCGTCATTTGTCATTTGTTCTACTTGCTTCCGAAAAGAAGCAAGCTACGTCCTTCGCCCTTTGTTGATTAGAAAATTACTCCCTCATCTCCCTCATCTCCCCATCTCCCCCACATTTAAAGAATAGACGTTCCGGTGGAACATCTTGGCTACGATCAAGTTCACAACCAATCGCTGATCAAGATCGCAATCCTTAGGCGGATTAATTTTGCATACTAGCTAATGACTGAACTCTAGCCGAGTCATCAATAGGGAACACACAAACAGCCGACAGGTTCTCTCCACAGAGACTGTCGGTTTTTTATACTTGATCATCAAGGATTTGTCAAGACATTATTGGGGATTGGTGAGATGAGGCGGTGATTGAGAACCTTGAGAATCGTAGGATCAAAACGCTTCCCCATCCCGAATCACGACTCCCGAATCACCAATCCAGAGGTAACCTGATGACCAAGAACCTTGTCACAGGTTAGGACATCGATTGAATGATGTAATCAAAATAAGGAGCTGCCTCCATGGCATCCTCCTGACTCAGCAACTCCAAGGACGCATTTTTAAGGCAACGAATCGATTCAACCATTCCGGCGACGGGGACACCAAGAGAGTTATACATCTCCTTGACCCCAATCAAACCAATTTTTTCAATCGGTTCCTTGCCTCCAGCCAGAACACCATAGGTAATCAATCGCAAATACCAGCCATAGTCCCGGAGGCATAGCGATCGCTGGCGCTCTCCATAAGCATTGCCTCCTGGTGAGATAAAGTCAGGACGCTTTTGCCATAACTGCTTACTGGCTTCCTGAACAATCTTCTTTTCATTTTCTGCTAGGGTGGAAGCGATACGCATCCGCTGCTCACCCGTCTGCAAAAAGGCTTTAATACCCATCAGTTCACCGGAGCTGGGATACCGCAGCTCATCGTCGGCTTTGAGGATAACTTGGCTAACTACGCTCATCTTATTGGGTTAACTTAGATAACATTTGTAGTTTAGCGACTCTAGACCCCACAAATAAAGTCAGTCGAGCGAAAAGTTTTCGGTTGAGCATAATTACGGTGATGGGGTGAGGGGGAGATCTCACAAGGGTAGGTTTTTTAAGATGGGGGTTTAGGTAAGACAAGGGAGACAGGTAGACCAGTAGACAAGGAAGAGTGAGAACGACAAATAGGGTGAGGGAGAGATGGTGATTTGCCGGACATCATCTAAAAAGTCAAGTGTAGGGGCGGGTTTAGGGATTAATGCTAATTAACGAAGCCGATAACTGAACAACAAAACCCGCCCTTGTTAGCCATCCCTTATACGCCTCTTTTGTAACAATCTGGCAATCCCTTTGATCACTATTCACACATCTACATTGTATTTTTATGAATCACCCTATCTCCTCGTCCCCTAGTCCCCCCGTTTCACCTGATCAGTGGCAACAAGGTCAACGGGTGGAACTGACGATCGCAGACCTAAATGATCGTGGCGATGGTGTCGGACGCTTGGGGAATCGCGTCGTTTTTGTCCCCAATACGGTAACCGGGGATCACGTCCGCGTCAGACTGGTGCGGGTCAAACCGAATTACGCGATCGCCAAACTGGATCAACTTCTCGAACCCTCTCCCCATCGCATTCGCCCCCACTGTATCGTGGCAGATAAATGTGGCGGTTGTCAGTGGCAGCCGATTGATCCCCAGTATCAGCGATCGGTCAAAGAAAATCTGCTTAAGCAAGCCTTAACCCGTATCGGCGGCTTCACCTCAATCGAAATCGCTCCGATCTTAAGCACGGAGTCTCCCCTAGCTTACCGGAACAAAGCCACCTATCCGATGCGGCGATCGGCAACGGGTCAAGTTCAAGCTGGGTATTACCAGAAAGGGACGCATCAATTGATTAATCTGAATCAATGCCCCGTTCAAGATACTCGCTTAAATCCCCTGTTAGCCCAAATCAAGCAGGATATTCAGCAACAAGGGTGGTCAATCTATAACGAACGCCGTCATCAAGGACGATTGCGTCATCTGTCGCTGCGGATTGGACGCCGAACCGGGGAAATGCTTTTAACCTTAGTCACAACTGATGCGAATTTAACCAATCTGGACACGCAAGCCCAAATCTGGCTTGATCGCTATCCTAACCTGGTAGGTGTTTGTGTGAATGTGAATCCCCACCGTACCAATGTCATTTTCGGGAATCAAACCCATTGTGTCCTGGGTCAACCGTATCTGCGGGAGATATTCGCGGATTTAGAGTTTCAATTAAGACCCGATACCTTTTTCCAAGTCAACACCGAAGCCGCAGAAGCTTTGTTCAATGTGATTGGGCAAAAGCTGGCACTCCAAGGTACTGAATCTCTCGTCGATGCCTACTGTGGCATTGGTACATTTACCCTACCCTTAGCTAAACAGGTACATCAGGCATTGGGGATCGAAGTGCAAGGGTCAGCCGTGGAGCAAGCCCAAATCAATGCCCAGATTAATGGTATTACCAATGTCACCTTTGAGACAGGAACTGTGGAAACCGTGCTGCCGCAACTGGGGATCACGCCAGATATCGTGCTACTTGACCCGCCGCGTCAAGGCTGCAACCCCCAAGTGATTGAAACCCTGCTGTCAGTTATGCCTCAACGCCTTGTCTACGTTAGCTGCAAGCCAGCCACCCTAGCACGGGATCTTAAACGCCTCTGTCATCCAGGTGGCTATCAATTAACCCACGTTCAACCAGCAGACTTCTTTAGCCAAACCCCCCACGTTGAGTGCGCGGCGTTCCTGGAAAAAGAGGGATGAGGGAGTTATCAGTTATCAGGAGTAGGGGGAGTAGGGGGAGCCTCACAAGGGTAGGTTTTTTAAGATTGCGGTTCAGGTAAGACAAGGA
>CAZNNK010000828.1:0-3494 GCA_964574085.1 uncultured Coleofasciculus sp. | reverse complement strand
AAATAAGGCACAATGGCAATATGCTGATAGCCAGCTTCTGCTAAGGTCGCGACTCGTTGACTGAGCGTTGGTTCAATCGACCAATAAGCATCTATAGCGCCTAATTGCTTGGCTAAGGCGGCGACTGGCTGGTTCCCACCCGGACGGCGTGTGCCATGAGAGACTAAAATTTTCATCGGGGCGTTTAGGGGTGGCTGTTGATTCAGCAGTAGCTGTCCTAACTGGGGATGTACTCCAATATGAGGTTGCGGGTTGATTGTGAATTTTTCCCCTAACCGTTGTTGGGCGATCGCGACTTCTTCCGGGATATCCTCCATCACATGTACTCCCGGTAAGAGAAATAAGGGCAATGCTTGAATCTGCGGGTAGTCCCTTTCTAGCGCTTGAGTCGCAAACTGGCAGATTTGTTCATGTAAGGGTAGAGGTGCTAATTCTAACGTGGCAGTTCCAACACGATTGATCAAGGCTTGATTTGCCTCACCTTGACTCGCTAACTGCTGTTGGAGTAATTGCGCCAATTCCTCTAATCCTCGCTGAGGACGTGGATCTCGGCTTCCGTGAGCAATAAGTAGATAAGCAGAGGAGCTAGGCAAGAGTCTTAATCGTTAAGGGAATTACTTGACACTCCCCCGGTTGAAAACGCGGGGGATTCTTCGTTCATCCAACCACCTTAAAGTATTGATTCTCATCAATACTGCTATAGGGCGAGTTGTCCCGAAGCGTTTATCCAGTATTTCTGGAATGTTCCTGTATGCCCTACAGTACGAAGTGCTTCCTTGAGTATGGTAAACAATTGTATCGTCTGAAGTCGGAATGATGAATTCTAAGATTAACGTAATGGCAAAAGAATAGGGAAAAAACACTGTATTGGAGCAATTCACCATGATTGAGCATCATTACTGGTTGTGGTTGTCCAACTATTTCGATCAGATCGTTGCCGCTGTTGATGTTCAATCAGATCATTAAACGATTAGCATTTAATCGTTTCTTTGTCGCGTTTCAGGAAGGGTAATGACGTTGAGGAGGAATGAGTGGAAACGTAATTCCAATGTCGCTCTTGACGATTACCTCCTCTACTCCGCAAGAAACCGACTAAGTTTTGCAGGAGTGAGGGCGTAATCCCTTGTTTGTCTGAGGCTTCAGACAACCGAGCCGGTAAAGGCTCAATTTCTTGCGTGGGTAAGATACCTGCTAACAGAGGCACTTCTTCGACTAAACCGACAGTCATCAGGGTAAATGCAACATGCTGCACTTGTTCAACGGGGACATTGAGTGCTTTGGCGATCGCCAACAACGAAACGGTTCCTTGCGCCCGTTCCCAGACTTGCTCCTCTAAAGGATACAAGCGATAAGGAGGACTACCTGCCAGGATACTGGCTAATCCTGAATTTGGATCGGGTAGTTTATCGCGGAGGTTATCCCAATTTTTCAGTAATCGCAACCCTCTCAAGGTGGCTTCTGTCGCTGAGATGCTCAACCCGGTCATTTCTTTGGTGGGGATGGGAGCGTTTGGGATAAATTTAAACTGACCTTCCTTGAGTTCAAATAAAGCACAGACTCGCTGTAATACCTGACTCTGAAAAAGCTGCTTTAAATGTTCGATTGACAAGATTCCATGATTTTTGAGACTCAACCCCAAGGGTTTATCAGTCGGACATAGCTGTACAAGTTTAGTCACCACACGCTGGCTCACTCCCATCTGTTCAGCAATCAGTTTTACTAAACCTTGATGATCTAATTGATGTGCTGCCCCCACAATCCGTCCCTGATAAACCCAAATGTAATAAATTGTGTTGAGTGGTGTGGGGTCTTCTGGCAATGCTCCTAGCGTCAATACCCCAGTTTTCTGTCCTTTCTCTAGAAACTGGAAGATTTCTGGTATCGAAAAGTCTGATAAGGAACTGGTAATCGACATAACTTTTGAATTGAACGCTACGCAGGATAATTTTGCTCTACTACTAACGCATACTAAGCTTTATTGGCTTACTTCGTAAGGTTTCAGCCGCCTGGCTTTTCAATTCTTTACCAGCCGTGAGCAAATTGTCGGATTTTTGTTATCTACTATACGAAAATTGGCGGGGTTGCCGCCAGTAGCCTCGCATTTAGCACTAAAGTTTTGCTCGAAAATACTAAAATTTGTTAAGCAATCGGCTCCGTGTTTATTCCTAAGTATCTATACCTGCTTTTTGAAAGGCAAAGGCGATATATGGTGCTATTGAGTATGTCGCCTCAATTTGATGCTTATCTTTCCACTGGATTATCTCCGTAAAATCACGGAGTAATTCTCGAATATGTTAGTGATTGCTCACAATCTTCGATCTGAACAAAACTTACAAAGTCTAACCTTGTAACAATTGATACAGTTAAATCCTTGAGTTGGATCAGGACTACCGCCAGAGGGAATCGTCGGTGCTTGCCATGGAACAGGAATCGGGCTGCGATCGCGCAGACTTGACAGTTTTACCCTATAGAGCAGATAAAACTCCGTTTCAAGGTGGCGTACTCCCAACCATGCCCATACACGATCAATAACCGTCTCTCTATAACAAGAGCCATTCCATTGTATCTCCTTAGCTAGAGGTATCAGATTAATAAAGTTGCTTAAATTAAAATTAATCCCTAAACAACAGTAATTTGAAGTATTAAAAGGTAGAGTTTGATGGCTAGCTCAATTGAATTTAAATTATTCGCCCCTTACAACAAAGGCGCTGTATTGAAAGGATGTTTCTCGGATTGGCAAGACATCCAGATGGAGAAAGGAGAGGATGGTTATTTCCGTACCTCAGTTGAGCTTGAGGATGGCACTTACCAGTACAAGTTTCGCGTGCAATCTAAATCCTGGTTCTTGGAACCCGATCAATGGGTTGATGTCACCGATCCCTACGCGACAGGAGTGATTGATGACGAAACCCAGAATGGGGTGATGCGAATTAAGGACGGACAAAGGATTGTTGATACCTACACCTGGCAGCATGACGATACTCCCTTGCCTCAAAATCACGAATTGGTCATCTATGAAATGCACATTGGCGACTTCTCCGGTGGCGAAGATGATTCCTATCCACGGGGTCAATTCAAGCACGTTGTTGAGAAGTTAGATTACCTGTGCGAACTAGGGATCAATGCCATTCAACTGATGCCGATGATGGAATATCCGGGCGACTATAGTTGGGGCTATAATGTGCGCCACTTTTTTGCCTTAGAGTCTAGCTATGGTGAAACAGAAGAGTTGAAGCATTTGATTGATCAGTGCCATTCCCGTGGTATTCGAGTAATTGTCGATGGAATTTTTAACCATTCAGAATCCGAACACCCATTAACCCAGATTGACCACGATTACTGGTATCACCATGAACCCCCTCATGAATTTAGCTGGGGACCAGAGTTTAATTATGAACACTATGACGAGAACTTAGATATCAAACCCGTCTGGCAATTCATTGGCGATGTGGTGCTATTCTGGATTGAAGAATTTCAGATGGTCGGTATTCGCT
>CAZNNK010000827.1:0-3496 GCA_964574085.1 uncultured Coleofasciculus sp. | reverse complement strand
CGTATGATGCGTCGGTGATCAGGTCGATTGTACTGTAGAAGCAAGTGATGGCATAGAGGAAGGTTGGTTTCGCCGAGTTGAGGAAAGCAGGAGTTGGGTGAGGTTGAGGATTGAGGTATGAGTATGCCATAGTTAATGTAAAGAATAGGTCAGTATGATGAGGTATGATAAATTATGACTTTTAATGATGTCGTTGAGGCGATCCAGAATCTTTCCACAGATGAAAAGCTGGAAATTCAACTGTTGTTGAAGCAATACATCCGTGAAGAACGCCGTGACGAGATATATAGGAACTTCAAGTCAGCGCAGGTTGAACAGCAAAAAGGGGAACTAAAATTTTCCGCCAATATTAACGAATTAAGACAACTGATAGAGGAATAATTGTGGAAGTCAGTTTCAGTTCTTCGTTTAAACGTGCATTCAAAAAACGCATTAAGGGTAATCCAGATTTAGAGACAAGGTTTTGGCAAAAATTGGAAAAGTTTACGGAAGATCCATTTGAGCCAAGTTTGAAAACACACAAACTATCAGGCAATCTTAAAGATTTATGGAGTTTCAGTGTAGATTACGATGAGAGGGTATTGTTCTACTTTACAGAAGATGGAAAGGCTGTTTTTGTAGATATTGGCAGCCATGATGAAGTGTATTAATGCATTAAGTTGAGCCTCTGTTAGGGGTTATAGATATTTTAGCTGAACGGAGTTGGGCAACGAACGTTTATAATTAAGGTGTTGCTATGCTAGGATTAATTCAAGAATCGATAGGTGTTAGGGTTCGTTCCCTCAAGCCATTCCCAAACAGAGGCGATTCTCGTTCCGAGACGCTACGCGATCGCGCTTCACACCTGACACGCTACTCTATAATTGTCAAAACTACTATAGGAAACAACAATGTCAACCATTTATCGTTTAAAAGCCAACGAAATCGATCGTAATTTCCTGGAAGAAATTAAAGCGAAATTTGGAGATAAAGAAATTTCAATTGTTGTTTCGGAATTTGATGAAACTGAGTATCTTTTACAATCAGAAACCAACAGAAATAGGCTTTTAAGAGCCATTAAAAATGTTGGAGAACGTAAAAATTTAGTTGAAATTAATTTACAAGATTTGCCATGAGCAGAAGAATTGTGTTTGAATCCTCTGCTTTTGCAGATTTTACTGAATGGGCAAAATTAGATAAAAAAAATTATCGCAAAATTGTTGAACTGATTAAAGATATAGATCGCTCACCCTTTGAAGGACTGGGTAAACCTGAACCGCTAAAATACGAATTAAGTGGTTTTTGGTCAAGGCGCATTAATAACGAACATCGTTTGGTTTACCAAGTTTCCGATGAAGAAATTGTAATTGTGGCTTGTAAGTATCATTATAGTGAATAGTCGTAGAGTTTAATCGCAAGGCGGGAAGACGGCGACAGGTGCAAGATGTGAGATTCATCGCCCAAGCGATCGCGCCACACTTATCCACCCTTTATCCTTCAATCTTCTAACGGAGTCATTAATTGCAGCGTCACTTCCCGAACGGCTGGTGGTAAAATAAATCGACCCTCAGACTTCTCCACCAGCGATCGCTGACTCAGAGAACCCAGCGCCCGAATCACCTCCTGGGGCGATGTGTCGCTAAAATGCTGTTGCAAGGCTTTAAAGGAAATCGGCTCTTTTTGATGAGCCAGATAAACCAATAGTCTTTCTTCTAATTCCGATAAGCGGTCTAAAATTTCCTCGATAAAATCACTAATATCATGAGTAAACAACGTCGTCGATAAAAAATCCGTCACGTCACCATCAAAAACTTCCTTAATCGTCGTCGCCACCAGTTTGAGCATAAACGGATTACCGCGATACCCTTGAATTAACGGTTGCCATTTTTTCTCGCCGGATAATCCTTTTTCTTTTAAAATCAATCGGGCTGCGTCTCCCAACCCCTCTAACTTAAAGGAACGAACCGGTGATGTCTCACCTTCCAATAAGGAAATTTCATTCAGTTTTTCCTGAGACGTAATTAATACACAACTTTGGTGCGGTTCTTCTCCTAAACGTCGGAAAAAATCACCATATTCTTCATAGCCTTCTCGGTAAATCCCAGCTAGTTTCCCACTCTGTAAAATCGACTCCACACCATCCAAAATGACCAAACAACGATGCTGTCGAAAATAGTCAATCAACCAGGAAATGCGCTGATCAGGAGTTTTGGGTATTACCGTTTCCGGTTGCTGGGATAAGTCTGGAATTAAAGCGGCGAGAAGATCAGACACAGAAGGGGCTTGACGTAGCGATCGCCACAGGACAACCTCAAATTCATCTTGTAACTGTTTCGCCAACTTCACCGATAACGCCGTTTTCCCAATACCACTCATCCCTAACAGCGCCACCAAGCGACAACGTTCCTGAATAATCCAGCGTTCCAGGGTTTTCAGTTCATCGCCACGCCCGTAGAATACAGAAACATCGGGTGCTTCACCCCAATCCCGGCGATTTTGTGGCTGGGGTGGAGTAGGGGGGGAACTCTGGGAAACAGGGAGACGGTTTGGGGTATTCTTTTGCTGCTGAAGATACTCTTGATAGCGGTTAACCAAGATTTGTTGCAATTTGGTCAGCTTAACTGGACCTCGACCCGGAATTTTAAACTTGTGATAAACTTCGCTAAGTCGCTTACGCACAGCATCTCCACTAATCTGAAGATGAGACGCGATCGCAGCCGTTCCCTGACCCTCCATCGCCAAGGACAAAACCTCTAATTCTGCTTTGGACAGATTGCGTTCAGTAGCAATGGTTTTGAGAAAATCCTGAGAAATCACCGTTGATGCTCACACTTATACCAGACTCCACCCTTCAGCTTAACTCATATTCATGAGGAAAAATAGATTTCGTTCAATTGTGTGAGGTCGCCTTTGTCGGTTGGGTTGACCATCCAACTGCTTAGGGCTTCTTAGGGAGCGATCGCTGGCTGAGTGATTCCACTGTCCGAATCACCTCCTAGGGCAATATATCGGTAAAATGATGTTGTAACGATTTAAACGAAATCGGTTTGAATTACGCACAAGGTTTAATCATTAAATCGATCACCTGATCCGTGAAAATTTATGAACAAAAAACCTAATCCCGTCCTCCCTTATTTCGTGGCTGTTTTCTGTGTCAGTGCCCTGTATCACTGGACTAATTTAGCGACGATTATTGGAGTTTATCTATCTAATATATTTCCTTCCCCAGTTTTGGGCGATTATTTCTCCTGTCACCTTTTGGGAGTTATTATCATTTATGCTTCATCCGAAATCGCAATGGTTAGGTGATTATGGTAAAATCAGGAATAAACCTTTGGGCTAATCGTTTATCTTGCACTTAGGAATAATTGTCAAGATGATTGTAAGTTTTCGCCAAATTATAGTTTTATTGCCGTACAATGATTCAGCAAAGCCTCTATTCCATTAATCACCCAAATTGGTGTTCCTAACTGATGACTCACCTCTGCCACCGTCATATCATCTAAAAATCGCGTAT
>CAZNNK010000826.1:0-3497 GCA_964574085.1 uncultured Coleofasciculus sp. | reverse complement strand
CACCAATGGCAAGGATGGTGCCCCTACAAAATATAAAGGACATAAGACATAAGACATAAGACATAAGACATAAGACAAAGGACAAAGGACAAAGGACATAAGACAAAGGACGAATGACAAATGACACTCAACCCTGATATTCGCGATCAAGCCTATCAATTTTTTATCGAAGAAGCGCCAGAACTGCTACAACATATTGAAGCGGGTTTGCTTAATCTGCGCCAGGATCGTAGCACGACAAATGTCCATGAAATTATGCGATCCGCTCATTCATTAAAAGGAGGTGCGGCGAGTGTAGAATTAGATGCGATTAAGACTATCGCTCATCGCCTAGAAAATATTTTTAAGGCACTCTACAACGAAACCGTTGAAATTGATACAAACTTAGAGAGTCAATTGCTACAAGCGTATGATTGTTTGCGTCTGCCATTGATGGAGCAAATTTCGACAAATCAGTTTGATCAAGAGCAAGCCTTAGCCGTTGCTGAACCGATTTTTGCTCAAATTGAAGCCCGGTTAGGTGATGCGTTAACTCAGGCAGATAATTTTATCCCTAGTTCCTCAGAATTAGGGGTTGATATGGCACAATCCATTTTTGAAGTGGATGTGGAACAAGGATTGGAATTACTGTCTCAAGTTGTGGCAGATCCAGACCATCATCCGGTAGCTGGAGAACTACGGGCGCAAGCGGATGTATTTGCTGGGTTTGCCGAACTTTTAAATCTACCTGGATTTGGCGCGATCGCACAGATGGCAATTACGGCGCTAGATGCCCACCCCGACAAGGCGTTGGAGATTACTCAAGTCGCCCTAGCTGATTTTGATGCAGGTAGACTGGCGGTGTTAGAGGGCGATCGCACTCAAGGGGGAACACCATCGCCTCAGTTAATGGCGTTAGCGGGTGTGGCTGATGAGACCCCTCCTGCAAGGGATAGAGAAGCTGGGGAAGCCGGGGAAGCTGGGGGAGAAGAATTGAAATTTAAAGCTTATCCGGGTAGTATTGAGACCCCTCCCCTGGATACCGATGTTGAACCGCTTTTAGCCGATTTAGAAGAGGTGGTTCCCTCGTTGGAGGATGTTTTTGGGGAAGTAGAAAGAAGTCAGGAGGCAGAAGGCAGAGGGCAGGAGGTAGAAGAAACAAGCCAGGAAGAGGAATTAACAGCAGCGTCGGCATCGAGTCTAAGTATACCTGCACCAGAAACCCTGGAAGACGCGATCGCATCCATTGGAGACGTGTTTGAAGAATTGCCGGCGGTTGAGGATTTGCCAACACCGACGGCGAGTGATGACACAACTCCCGCCGTTACCTCCAGTAGCTTGGTTCCTTCTCAACCGAGTTCTCATCAACTCTCCTCTACTCATCCATCTGCTAAACCAACATCATTCCAGAACCAAGAACCTGAATCGGTATCGCCGAAACGTTCTAAGTCTAAATCGAAAGAAGAAGCGGCGACGCCTCACCTATCGGTACGGGTTGATTCCGACAGACTCGAACGCATGAATAACTTAGTCGGTGAGTTGGCGATTAACCGCAATGGCTTATCCCTACAACACCAGCAACTGCAACGATCTGTGCGAGAGTTATTAGAACGCTTTAGCCGAGTGCAAACCATGGTGGGTAATTTGCGGGAACTCTCCGATAAGATGCTGATTGCACCCGAACGCTATAACTCTGAGATCAACACCGCCCTGCTGAATCAACTGACTGAATTTGTCAGCCGCACCGAGGAGTTTGATTCCCTGGAATTGGATAACTATAGTATCCTCAACTCCCGACTGCAACAACTAATTGAAGATATGGTGCAGTTGGAAGAATCGGTGGATGATGTCGCCCTCTTTACCAAGCAATCGGATCAAACTCTGGAACAGCAACGGCAAATGCTGACCAGTCTGCGGGATGAGTTGATGTGGGCGCGGATGTTGCCCTTGGGTGAGGTTCTCAACCGTTATCCCCGTGTGATTCGCGATTTGTCTACGCGGTATGAAAAATCGGTGAATTTGAAACTGAATGGGACGAATGTTCTGGTAGACAAAGCGGCGTTAGAAAAACTCTATGATCCGTTACTGCACTTACTTCGCAACGCCTTTGACCATGGGATTGAATCACCAGAGGTGAGGCGTCAGCAGGGGAAACCAGAGGTTGGACAAATTGAAATTCGTGCCTATCACCAAGGCAGTCAAACCATTATCGAAGTCAAAGATGATGGTCAAGGATTGAATATTCAACGGATTGGTCAACAGGCGGTTGATATGGGATTAGTATCACCGCAACAACTAACGACATTAACGCCGAATCGATTATTTGAATTCCTGTTTGAACCTGGATTTTCTACAGCAGAACAAGTGAGTGAATTGTCGGGGCGAGGGGTAGGATTGGATGTGGTGCGATCGCAGATGCGTTCCTTAAAAGGGACGATTTCGGTTCATTCCTCTCCTGGTGTCGGGACAACGTTTACGTTACGGCTACCGTTAACCCTCACCATTGGTAAACTCCTCGTCTGTTTCGTCGGTTCCACGGCGTTGGCGTTACCTTCAGACAGTGTAGAAGAAATCGTTATTCCCAAAGGCAATCAAGTTAAAACCACCGGAGAACAGCGATTTCTACGCTGGCGAGGTCAAATTGTCCCCACCTATCGGTTAGCGGATTTATTGGACTATGCTTGTCCCTTACCTGAAACCTGTCCCAGTCAGGCGTTAGTTTCGGTGCCTTCACCAACCGATTGGTCGTTACCGATGCTAGTGTTACGTCAAGATCAATATGTTCTCGCCCTAGAAATTGATCGCCTGGTGACAGAACAGGAATTAGTGATTAAACCCTTTGGCAGTGCGATCGCGCCCCCTAGTTTTACTTACGGCTGTACTATCTTAGGGGACGGCAGTTTAATCCCAGTGATTGACGGCGCTGTGTTAATGGATCAGCTTTTGGGTCAAAGTAGCCAGTCAATCTCGATCACATCCAGCAATCGCACTCTTGTGAGTATGAGCGAGTCGCGTACTGCTCACACAAATGATAAAGGGCAAACCGCGAAAGCCCCCACCGTCTTAGTCGTGGATGACGCCGTAGCCTTACGGCGAACCCTCGCCCTCACCTTAGAACGAGCCGGATGTCGGGTATTACAAGCCAGAGATGGACGAGAAGCACTCGAACAATTACGGCAAACCTCAGCGATTAACTTAGTCGTTTGTGACATTGAAATGCCCAACATGAACGGGTTTGAATTTCTCGGTCAACGTCGCCAAGATCCCCAAATCTCAAAGGTTCCCGTGGTGATGTTAACCTCCCGCAGTAACGATAAACATCGCTGGTTAGCACGGCATTTAGGCGCCAATGCCTACTTTACCAAACCCTATCTAGAGCAAGAATTTCTGGGTGCGATCGAACAAATTTTGACTCAGGATAAGTCACAACAGCCACAATTGCAACCCTCTTGAGGGGGAGAGTGGGTGCTGACAGGTGTAGGTTTTTTATTTTAGGGTGGGGACAAGACAAGGAGGAC
>CAZNNK010000825.1:0-3503 GCA_964574085.1 uncultured Coleofasciculus sp. | reverse complement strand
CTTGTTGCGCCCCACATTCAGCCGATAAGCTAAATATCCATAATCCCTGTTCATCTAACCAATCTCTAGGCATTTGTTCAACATCAATATCAATGTTAGGTCGAATAGCACTGACTGGTATGCTGGTGGGCAATGCCCACCCTACGGTAGCTCAAGGGTTTTGGTGTTCCCAAAATGCTTATTTCAGTGCTATTCATGTTAGGTCTGACTCCCAATAACCGAGCGCTACGTCCCACTTTGGGTTTACCGTTTTCTTCTGCCATGCCTCGATAGTAGAGTTTTGCCATCAGCCTTCCATCAGCAAGAGCGTGATTACCGCATTCATCATAATACCAAGCTGCACTCAATTCCCTTGTGGTAAAAGAAAACCCCCCTTCCAGCCATAAGTTTTAATACGAGTAACAAACAAGCAAAGGATGCCAAACCTCTATGGGAACCAATCGTCGGGTACTCATTCTTGCCGATAGCGACAATACGTTCTTAGCTGCACAAAGCTTTAACCGCAGGCTGGACTGGCAAAAAGTCCGCGACTACCTCGCTGACCCGGATCACATCGAAGCCGTTAAACAGGAAGTCGCATCGGCTGATTTAAGCTGTCATGCATTTAAATTGGGTACTAGTAGCGAGCAAGATGCTCGCACTACAAGGCTTTCGCCGTTATTGATATTAAAGTTTAAATGCCGAACAGCTTAATTGTCGTCGCCACGGATAACCACTCCTCCCGGCAAGTTGCTCAAGAATTAGCCTTAAAGTATGTGCGTCCCCTGGTATGTCTAGGGACTCACATCGACATCAAACGCGATCGCACTCCACGGATGTATTGTCGCATCACCGTGCCACCCTTGGGAGGTGGGTGGTGTTTGATGTGTGGCAATATCATTAACTTGCATCGTGCAGCTTTAGAGTCGGCGGCGGAGGAGATTCATCATCTGGCTAATCGAGTCGGGTATGTAGAAGGCATCGGCGACCCAGCCGTA
Organism: uncultured Coleofasciculus sp.; assembly: GCA_964574085.1. Taxonomy (GTDB): domain Bacteria; phylum Cyanobacteriota; class Cyanobacteriia; order Cyanobacteriales; family Coleofasciculaceae; genus Coleofasciculus. Next base: position 2,526 of record CAZNNK010000825.1, on the reverse strand, counting down.
TTCTGGTTAAATAGCCTGTGTGCGAGTACGGGAGTTGGGGTTATCCACAGTCTTGTCAGTGGCTTTCTGGATGCTGATAATGGTTTGGACTGGATTTACGAGTTTCCAGGGTCGAATTGGCATAAGACGAATCCTGAGTATTTGGGGAGTTGTGGTTGCTATTTTTGTGGGGGTTGAGGCGCAAATACATTGAGCGGTTTTGTTTGTCGAGTCCTCAAATTGCCAGGAGTGTCAACCTTTGGAAAAGGGGTTCTCCAGCTAGCTGTATACTGTTGGCATCAGCAATCATAACCTACTAACAGTAATATTGCACCTCCAACTTAAACTTAAGGCTGGTGGGCATTGCCCACCCTACGATACTGGTGATTTATAGCAAGGGAGTGGCTAATGGCAAAAGATCTATTTCACGATGTTGTCAAAGAGGCTCTCCTGGCAGAAGGATGGCAGATCACCCACGATCCTTTTCTCATAGACTACGGTGATGTACAAATGCAGATTGATTTGGGTGCTGAACGCTTACTCGCTGCCGAACGAGATGCCGAAAAAATTGCCGTAGAAGTAAAAAGTTTTATCAATCCCTCAGCAATTTCTGAATTTCACACCGCTGTTGGACAATACCTCAACTACCGTCGGGCACTGCGAGTCCAAGAGTCAACCCGAATACTTTATCTGGCAGTACCCAGCCAAACCTATGAAGAATTCTTTCGCCTCAGATTCATTCAAGAAGGGGTAATAGAGTATCAACTTTATTTGGTTATCTATGATCTAGAAGATAGGAGGATTGTGCAATGGATAAAGTGAGCCAATATCGACAGATTGTTCAAAACATCCTAATTGCCCATAGCCAAATCCAACCTGCCTATGGGGAAATCGAGATGGACGTTTTGTTCGATCAAGAGCGCGATCATTATCAAGTTTTACGCGCTGGATGGCTTCAAAAAAAACGTGTATACGGCGTCCTGATTCATATTGATATTAAAGGCGAGAAACTTTGGATTCAGTATGATGGTACAGAAGTCGGCGTAGCTAATGAACTGATTGAATCCGGCATTCCTAAAACAGATATTGTCCTAGCCTACCATTCACCTTTCCTTCGTCAGTACGACGGTTTCGCGGTTAGTTAAATGAGAGAACCCATTCCCTATTCCCCATTCCCCATTCCCCGTTCCCTAATCTCAATTGTTAACTTTAATTGTGTCCACCTACTTAATGAACATGGATAAAGACAATCAATGTTACACCGTGATTACCTTTGCTCCCGTACAGGGTTTCATTGAGAAATCACGCAAACTGCGGGACTTGTACGGCAGTTCTTTTCTCCTTTCTTATTTAGCTTGTGCAATTTGCCATGCCGCTAAAAAACATGGCTGTCGGGTTGTCTCTCCAGCTTTAATTAATGTGACCCAAGGTACACCCAACCAAATTATTATTGCTGGAAATTTCCCCGAAAACATAGCTGAAGCGGCTTTTAATCAGGCTTGGCAAACAGTTGTCGAAACCTGTCAGAAATATATCGAGCAAGCCTTAAACACCTTTACTTATACCTGGCAACGGGAATGGAAGGCTTGGTCAAATCATGCCTGGGAGTTTTTTTGGACGCAAAGCACTGATGCAGAATTGAGTCAAGCCAAAGCAACTGACATTACGCTAAAAGATGTCACCCTAATGACTCACGCTCGCCGTAAACTGAATCAACTTAAAACCCAACGAAATTGGATAGCGATTAACTGGCAAGGAGAAAGTTCAACCTTATCGGGAACGGGAGCGATCGCCTACCCTCGGATGACCGATAAAACCCATCCTCTTTACTCTAGCATGGCTGAACAAACTCAGGATATTAATCAGTTTTACCACCAACTGAGCCAGCACTTAGGAGAATCCATTCTTGATCCGTCTGAACGCTTGAGTATTCCGGAACTGATTAAACGGTTAATCACGTTAGATGCTATTGCCAATCAATTTATTTCTGAAAAAGACCTGCCGAGTATTGAAATCCCCCAAAGCTTTGTTGACTTAAACCGATTTGACAATAAATTATGGGCAGGATACTTTCAGGGGGATGGGGATAAGATTGGCGACTATTTGCGCCAGTTAAAAGAGAAAGGGGCAGATGAAGCCGACTCTCTCCACACCTTTAGCCAAGCCATGATGGAATGGGGCAAAAATCTCAAATATTATTTACCTCCGACTCAAGCAGAGCGAGTCAAACGGCGGAATTTAGATGCTGATGGACGGATTATCTATGCCGGAGGCGATGATTTTCTCGGTGTCCTATACCGAATTCCTGAGCAAAATCAACCGAAATTAACCGCTCAAGATTGCCTCAATTGGTTCTATCAATTCCCCCAAATTTGGCAAGAACATAAACACAAAATTACCGTAAGTGTCGGCTTAGTTTGGGCAGCCCCTAGCGTCCCCCAACGAGATGTGCTACAACACTGTCGAGACGCCGAAATATCAGCCAAAAACAATGGACGCGATCGCCTCGCTATTCGGATTCTATTTAATAGTGGCAATTACCTAGAA
>CAZNNK010000824.1:0-3511 GCA_964574085.1 uncultured Coleofasciculus sp. | reverse complement strand
AGTAAGAACTGTGAGAATTTCATCAAATACCGCAGTAATGGTCAAATCTACTCTGATGATGAAACGATTAATAACGAATTAAACGATGTTTTGAATCTCAATTTAGAAACTTTGACTAGAAATCGCAAAGCGGCTATTGATGCTGTGATTGAGGGCTTATGTAAAAAATATCCATCTAAGTCTTGGACTGTTGGTATTTTAAGTAGAGAGATTGCCAAGTTTGCCAATGTGACTAAAAAAGCTAAATATCGACCTTATTGTAAATTTGTTGTTTTTCTATTAAACAAAAAATTATCCGTGGCGAAGAATCAAGCCAAAAGCCAAGGGTAAAATAATAGATCACGTCTATGTTTATTCTCTCTTCCCTGCTTTCAAGAGAGTCAAATCAGTTGGGAAAATGCACAATACGACTGGGAAGCGTGTATTGAACATCGGGAGATCCCCCTTAGCCCCACTTAAAAAGGGGGGAACAGGAATCTGCCTCAATTGGATAGTCGATGAAATAAGCTCAATCGTCGGATAGCCGTACTTAATGTCGTATTATTACTACAGTTTATCGAAGTAACACGCCAAAACTGGGGGTAAACCACACCGGAAACTTACGGATAAATTTGCCAAGATTAAATTGGGAGTCGAACAAGCTTTTTAGCAGAAGTCTCGAAACCAAGTTAATCAAAGCGATGAGGAATAACTATGTCTGAATCTACTAAAGAACGCATTACCACTGATTTTCAGAAAGCTAAATCTATAGAAAGGGAACGGGCAGAACGAATTCAAGAAATTGTGCAAGAGGCTTTCTCGAAAACATTGGCTGAAGTGAAAGACGGAACGGGTGAAATTCGCGGGATTGTGCAAGAGAATTTCTCGGAGATTTTAGCCAAGGTAGATAAACTAGAGAATGAAAACGGGGAAGCTACGCCAAAAACGCCTGGGCTTCGTTCTAAATCTATGGTTATCGCTGTCTCCAAAGCGCTTAAAAATCGCCTGTTTCCCTATTTGCGCCAAGCCTATACGGATTTGCGGCATCACTATGCTACGATGAATAGCCACGAGGTTAATTGTGACACCAACGGGACTGAAATTGAGCGCAGTCGCTATCAGCGGTTGAAGCAGCGCTTAGAGAATTTTGCCGCCTGGTATAACCAATTAAAAGCACAATCTCAAACTGTAGAACCCAGTGTGGTAGAACACAAGCAAACTGAGGTTGAGAATAAGATGGGTAAAGCGGGTGCAACCGTTGCTCAAAGGGAACAACAGGTTAAGCAACAATTCAAGCAATGGCTGCAAAGTTTGTAGTTTGTAGTAAGGGCTTTAGCCTGTAAGATAGCTCATAAGCCCTGAGGACAAACTGAGCAGGATTTATCGTATTCCGCCTAGTCGGGATGTGAGTAAATGAGTTTGTAGTTTGTAGTAAGGGCTTTAGCCTATAAAATAACTCACAAGCCCTGAGGACAAACTGAGCAGGATTTATCGTGCTCAACCGAGCCTGCATGTGGGTAAATAAGTTTGTAGTCAGTGTTTATACGTTGACCGGCGCTAAAGCGCAACTACAAGCGCAACTACAAGCGCAACTACGAACTGAGTAAGTGCAAATATAATTGTGAGTATATCAAATCAATCTTGGTTGACTCTTCTACAACAACATCGTATCATTGCCGTAATTCGGGCGTCTGACCAATCTGTCGGACGTCAAATGGCGCAGGCGGTAGCGAAAGGGGGAATCCAATTAATTGAGATTACCTGGAATACAGACGCGGCTGCTGATTTAATTCGTCATCTGCGCCAAGCGTTACCCAACTGTACGATTGGTACAGGGACATTATTAAATCAGGAACAGGTAAAACAGGCTATTGAGGCGGGGGCTGAGTTTCTGTTTACTCCTCATACTGATACAAGTTTAATTAATACGGCTGTTAATGCGGGATTTCCCATTGTTCCTGGCGCACTTTCTCCCAGTGAAATTGTTACCGCTTGGGAGGCGGGGGCAAGTTGCGTTAAGGTGTTTCCGATTCAGGCGGTAGGCGGTGTCAGTTATATCAAAGCCTTACAAGGACCTCTGGGTCATATTCCCCTGATTCCTACAGGCGGCGTCACCTTCGCCAATGCTAAAGACTTTATCACAGCGGGTGCGATCGCGGTCGGGTTGGCGGGAGACTTGTTCCCCACATCCCTCATCGCCTCTGAGGATTGGCAAGGGATTACCCAACGGGCGAAAAAACTTCGATCCCAATTCAGCGGTGATCCATAAAATAAAAGTAAGAGGATCATTGTGTCATCTCCCAAGTTTCCATGAAAAGCATCAAATTTGCCCCTTGGGGACGCCGTTTTGGAACGTTCCTAGTCGGCGTCGCCTTAGCTACAACCCTGTTTGGGTTTGAGACACCTGTCGCCCATCCCACACCCCACACTGAACAGATTGCCAGCAAAATGGCGGCGCTGCAAAATACAAACCAGCGCTGGATTGAAATTAATCTCAGCAATCAACGGTTAATTGCTTGGGAAGGAGGGGAACAAGTCTATGCGGTGATTGTCTCCACCGGGAAACAGGCGACACCTACCCGTACCGGTGTCTTTAACATTCAAACCAAGCTGCGCCGCGATCGCATGCGGGGTCCGGGTTATGATATCTCTAATGTGCCGTATACCATGTATTACCAAGGTGGCTATGCGATTCATGGGACGTATTGGCACAATAACTTTGGCACTCCTATGAGTCATGGTTGTGTGAATGTAGCCGTTGATCACGCTGAGTGGTTATATAATTGGGCATCGGTGGGAACGCCAGTGGTGATTCATCAGTAAACCCCCCAGATAATCAGGGCGGGTTTTGAATCAACATTATCATTAATAGCGAAACGTAATTTCCTAAACCCGCCCCTACAAATTCACGCGCCATGTTCTTGAAGCAAGTGAAGAGTCACAACTTCCCTCATCAACAATCAAGACGTTATTTTCGATTTCCGCCTTCACCTCAGCACTCACTTGACCCTCACTATTGAGACAATCGACGAGAAACTGATTTGCCTGATAATATTGCTGTAATCGTTGCCATTGATCTTGACTAAACTGCCAATCTTGTCCAATAGCGCGATGTTCAATAATACTAGCACGAAACTGTTGCAGCCAAGCTTCACCGTTGACTTGCCACCAAGCTTGTAACCCTTCTTTTCCTTGGGCGGGATCAGGTAGTTGGGCTTTAATTTGCTGGAGAGACTGCTGGAATGCTTTATCCAACTGAAAGGTTCGCTCAAAATCCAAGGCAAATTCTAGGTTAAGAATCTGTTTAACAGTCGGCTTCTTAATCAGCATCTCAGTTAAATCTAATGCCCGTGCTAGGGTTAAATCTAAGGCTAAATCGTCGGGTAATTCCTGGGCAAGCTTGGCATCAAGAGACACCGCTAAGTTTAAATCCCGATCCTGAAATAATGTCCAATAAAAGGCTCGTAATGCAGCAGGGTGGTAATCCAATTTTAGCCGACTTACTTTCTGATCAATGGTGTCAATAAAAGTC
>CAZNNK010000823.1:0-3515 GCA_964574085.1 uncultured Coleofasciculus sp. | reverse complement strand
GGATTACCTTTATCTGCCGAGGGTCATCAACTGCGAATGTGGTTCCGTTCTTGGATCTGAATCCATCTTCCAGACGTGCCATGGCACGTCTCTACTCCCCCCACTCATCTGATCAGAATCCCCGTAAGGGACTAACTTCCAGCACACCATTCGGCTTAAACACCACCTGAAACTGAGCCAAGGGTTTGTCGGGAACAAATCCGGTTTCTCCACTGCCAATACCAGCCGCTTCTGGGTTGGCTAATTCTGCCAAAGGGGTTTCCTCGACATAATCCCAAGCCGGTTGATTTTTCGGTTCGTAGTCAGCAACCGTACCATCTTCGGTGATCGCCACTCGGTAATTTAATGGCTGTTGGGATAAGGATGTTCCTTGCCAACGTTCGTTTAAGGTGTCGTAGAGTTGGTCATTTAATCGTCTCAGTAATGTCCGATCCGTGAGTTCTGGTCCTAAACCCGGTTCTTCTTGATAGCCCCCCCAAGGGCTGACTTGCAACACACCGCCTGGGGTAAACACCACCCGGAACAGAGCAAAGGTTTCTCGGCTTGCTGTACCGCCTTCTGTGGGAATATAGCTCAACTCCTGTAAGGGCGTGTTTTCTGCACTATCAATTGGTGTATCCTCAACAGGCTTATAACCGAGAATATCTCCGTCTCCGCCAACCGTAACTTGATACTCTAAATTCTGACTTAACCCTTCCCGGTTCTCCCACTCTTGATTGAGTTCTCGGTGCAGATAACGTTTCAAATAACTCAACTCTGTTGGATTGGTAATCTCCCGGCTTGAGGTTAATTCGTCTTCCAGTTCCGCCGCCGAAGGGGGACTTGAGGTGGGAGTTGGGGTGACTTGACCCGGGCTATCTGGGGTTGGCGACGGTGTTTCCGTAACCTCAGACTCAGAGGCTGGCTTGGGCGGACGCACTTCTGGGATAGGTACCAAGAATAACGCTAACGCGGCGACAGCTAAACTCGTCACCCCGATCGCCGCAGGTGCGCTTCTTTGGGTGGCGGATTTGTCAGCTTGGCGATACCGTCGGGAAATCGCTTGTAAGGGTACAGTTAGATCGGGCAACGTGCGCTGATCCGCTTGGAACTGATCGATCGCCTCAACTAAATCAAAGAGCTGTACCGTGGTTAAATCAAGCTGTACAGGGTTTTTACCATCCACCCCTCCCCCAGCAGCCCCAGATGGGCTATGGGAATCAGCGGGAACACCCGAAACTGCCTCGGCGGGTTGCCCCACCATTAAACGGTGCAAGTTTTTATCCGGAAGTGATTGTAACTGCACTAAAGGCGGTTTAGCGCCATCAAGTTGGGGGTGAGGGACATGACTCAAAAATTCTTGAGCATACCGACTGACCGACTGAACTAGGTTCTCAAAAAAATCTCGTCCGCCGCTAATGGGCTGCGGTTGACCCATAAAACGGCATTCTGCATTAACCAGAATCGTCATCAGTGGGCGAGCATCAAGCTGGTCTCCCCCTGCGGTTGTATCACTTAATCCCTCTAGGATTAGCGTACAGTTGGGCAAACTGTACTGGCGTCGAATTGTCATCGTTTTTCCCCTATGGAACCCACTATTATAGCTACGGACGCTCTCAACTCTGATTTGGATCGTTCATCCAACTTCCCCATCAAACAAACTCATCCAAAATCGCTGCATACCAGAGGTTCCTGTACAAAACAGCAACTGCCCTAACAGCGACAAGGCTAGCTCATTTAACTTTTCATCATCTGTATTGTAGACAGAGACCTTTGCCCGTCGTGGGTTCATCCGGCTGCGGAAATGCGCCCGGAACCGCTCTAGATAGGAGGACAAGCGAAAATGTTGTTCGATGGGAACCTGCTTTTGACTCAGTTGTTCGTAAGCCAGAAGCAGTTGTCGAATCACAACCGTCATCCGGCGAGCCAGATAACTGGCGATAATCACTAAGGCTTTCGCTTCCTCTAGATTCAGGGGACGGCGCGTGTGAGAGCGTCGCCAGGGATTAGTGCAGCGTAGACGCCAAAGAACCACACGATTGTTGATAATGTCCTGAAGTTCTAGCTGTTTAGCGACGAGCAACATCGCCTCAGCCCCCCCCAGTTCCAGCGCTTCAATGGCGAGTAAAATCAGGTCAATCTGCTGCCGACTTCGTGACGGGCATCCCCGATCTGAGATACCAGGATCGGGTAAATTATCTAAAATAACGGGATGGGATGGGGCATCAGGACTGTTTGTCGGCATTACGCTTACAGTAAGAATCATTGAATCTAAGTAGCGATTGTAGTTGAACTCGTCTTCTATACAGAAAGGATTTCCAGTTAAATTAGAGATTTCTGGGATAACTGACTTTTTTATCTCCGCTTAGGTGCCGTTCAGCAAAAATTTGAGCGATTGTCATGCTTAGTTGCGGCTGGATAGGATCGCTGCCACGAATTACGGTCATGTTAAACCTCTAGACTTCTAGTGTACGATTTGGCTGGTAGCCAATGGCAACTCACTGACCCACCCTTTCCGATGCGATCATGGCACAATAACTCACAATCGGTCTCCTTCCTTGATTAAATTGTTAAACCCTTTGCTCAGGAACCTTATCTACCTATGGATTTAAAGTCACTGATTCGAGATATCCCCGATTTTCCCAAACCTGGAATCGTGTTTCGCGATATCACCCCCCTGCTACGCCACCCAGAGGGACTACGCTACACCGTTGACATCCTGGCTCAAACCTGTAGACAGGCGGGACTCACGCCAGATTATGTCGTCGGTATGGAATCCCGTGGCTTTCTTTTTGGTCCCGCCCTCGCCTATCAACTCGGCGCTGGGTTTATCCCTGTGCGTAAACCCGGTAAACTCCCATCTGCTGTACATACCATTGAATATGAACTGGAATATGGTATGGATCGCTTAGAAGTTCATCAAGATGCCTTTGATTCCGGTTGTCGTATTCTGATTGCTGATGATTTAATTGCCACTGGAGGCACCGCCGCCGCTACCGCCAAGCTGGTGCAAAAAATTGGCTGTGAACTGGTGGGCTTTAGTTTTATCATCGAACTAAGGGATTTACAGGGTCGTCAGAAGCTGCCTGATGTACCAATTGTTACCTTGGTTGAGTATTAAGGGCATCAGTGATCGGTGATTGGTTCCGTTCTTCTATTCAAATAAAGGACGCATGACTTCTTCAACACAGGATTCTTCAACTCGCCATGGCTTAGATGAGGCGTGGACGGGGTTTATCCGGATTGTTACCAGTGAGACGTTTCTCTACATCGTTAAACGGCTCATGCAAGCTTTATTAACTCTATTGCTGGCATCGGCGCTGAGTTTTGCCATCATTCAATTGTCACCCGGGAATTACTTGGACACCCTGCGGCAAAATCCCAAGATTTCCCCAGAACGGATTGAGGAACTCCGACAGCAATTTGGCTTGGATCAACCTGCCTACAAGCAATATTGGCGCTGGCTAGTGCGAGTGGTGACTCAAGGAGATTTCGGTGAGAGTTTTGTTTATTTTCGTTCCGTATCCTCCCTACTC
>CAZNNK010000822.1:0-3520 GCA_964574085.1 uncultured Coleofasciculus sp. | reverse complement strand
TTTATACCAAGACAGAATTACTGATAGGTAGGTTTGTCTAGGTTTTTAGAAGCGGTAGAAGTTGCAGGGAAATCACAAAAGTCCGATTGATACCGAATTAGACCAAAGACGGAATGACTAACGACGAATCAGATGTTAGCTTGAACCTAGCCAGCCTATTGTGTGTCCCCCATGAAACTTGCGATCGCACAACTCAATCCCACGATTGGCGACTTAACCAGCAATGCCCAAAAAATCCTGGATGCGGCCAATCAAGCAGCGCGTCAGGGAGTTCGCCTTTTACTGACGCCGGAACTCTCCCTCTGTGGGTATCCGCCGCGAGATTTACTCTTAAATCCCAGTTTTATGGAGTCCATGGCAGACTGTCTGGACAACTTAGCCGAACAGTTACCCTCAACCCTAGCCGTTTTGGTGGGAACGGTGACAGCGAATCCTAAGGCGGAGAGTTCGGGAGGTAAACCGTTATTTAATAGTATTGCCCTGTTGGAGGGCGGTAAGATACAGCAGGTGTTTCATAAGCGCCTGTTGCCCACCTATGATGTCTTTGATGAGAACCGCTATTTTGAAGCTGGAGTCCAGAGTAATTCCTTTACCTTAGAGGCAGAGTCAGCTACCCCGATTAAAATTGGCGTGACGATTTGCGAGGATCTCTGGAACGATGAAGAGTTTTGGGGAAAGCGCACGTATCAGTTTAATCCGATTACCGACTTAATCCAGCAGCAGGTTGACTTAATTGTGAATCTTTCCGCCTCGCCCTATAGTGTGGGCAAGCAACAATTGCGGGAAGCCATGTTGCAACATAGTGCCAAGCGTTATCAGCAACCGATTCTCTACATCAATCAGGTGGGGGGAAATGACGACTTAATCTTTGATGGAAACAGTGTGGGGTTTAACCGCACCGGGGAAATGGTTTGTCGCGCCTCGGCTTTTGCTACCGATATTTTGCTGGTAGAATTTGATCCAGTCCAACGAGATTTACGCCAGAGTGCGATCGCCCCCACCCCAGACAGTACCAACGCCGAAATCTGGTTCGCCCTGGTTCTAGGAGTACGAGACTATGCCCGCAAATGTGGCTTTAAGCAGGTGGTGATTGGTTTGAGTGGGGGAATTGATTCGTCCCTAGTCGCTGCCCTTGCCACGGAAGCCTTGGGAACAGAGAATGTACTCGGTGTTCTCATGCCATCCCCCCATACGTCTAAACACTCGATCGATGATGCCTTGGCGTTAGCCAAAAATTTGGGGATTAAAACCCATACGTTACCCATTGGCGACTTGATGCAGGGGTATGACCAAACCTTAGACCCCTTATTTGCTGGAACTGAATTTGGCACAGCCGAGGAGAATATTCAAGCCCGGATTCGGGGAAACTTGTTAATGGCGATCGCCAATAAGTTTGACTATCTGCTGATCTCAACGGGGAATAAGTCAGAGATGGCAGTAGGATACTGTACTCTCTATGGGGATATGAACGGTGGATTAGCGGCGATCGCAGATGTTCCCAAAACCCGTGTCTATTCCCTCTGTCAATGGCTGAATTCCACGAAAGCTAAGGAACAGGACAGCCAAGCCACTCCAGAGCAATTATTGGATACTCAGCCGGAAATTATTCCCGCGCATGTCTTAACCAAACCGCCCAGCGCTGAACTCAAACCGGATCAAACGGATCAAGATTCGTTACCGTCTTATGATATCTTGGATGATATTTTACAACGCCTGATTTGTGACCATCAATCTGCCCAACAAATTATCGACGCCGGACATGATCCAGAAATCGTCCATAACGTGATGCGAATGGTAGCGCGGGCAGAATTTAAGCGCCGCCAAGCACCACCCGGATTAAAGATTACGGATCGGGCATTTGGTACCGGTTGGCGGATGCCCATTGCCAGTCGTTGGGTTGCGGCGAAAAAATCTATCTAACGAGAGAATTCAAACTTTATAGGAAGGTAGAGGTATATCATGAAATCTATATTATACTGAATGGCATAGTAAACTTTTGCATAACGACCACGAACACTAAACTATGCATCTCAAAAAAACATCAACAGTTCTCGGATTAGCCGTTGGCAGTGCCTTAGCCCTGTCTGCTATGCCCGCTGGAGCGGCAACATTCGGCAATAATAGTATCCAATTTGCTCAAGATACCGAAGTAACATTCGACTTCACTGGCTCTAATGGTAAATTTGGGTCAATGTTTGGAGTGGTACTCGAAAGCGACCCAGATAACATCATCCCGCCTGTACTCTTTGCCGAAAATCCCGCCTTTGATCCAGGACCCATTGGCGATTTTCAAGGCACATGCGGTGTTGTTGTTCCTAACCCTTGCACAGCTACCTTTACCTTTTTGGCTGGTGAAACCTATAGCTTGGCTCTCCAATCTCCTAACGGAACCGTCTACTCGACCGATAGTCTAAATCCTGTCGATCCGGCAAATCCTGCTAGTCCCCAAACGCGCCAGTTTGCCTTTTTCCAAGATGAAACAACACTACCGCCTCTGACCAATGAATCAGGCGAGGGTTCAGTTGATCCCTTTGACAAATTTGCAATTCTGATCGAGGATAAGGGCGGTAGTCGCGACTTCAATGACTTCCGCCTCACGGCTATGGCAACTGAATCCGATTCTCCTGCATCTATCCCTGAACCAGCAACGTTAGCTGGATTAGGATTAGTAGCTGGCTCACTAACGCTGATGCGTCGTCGCCAAGCGAACAAGAAGTCTTAGAACCCCACGGCTATAGTAGGGGTTTGGTAATCACACCCCTACTATTAAATTTTATTGAGGATGATGTAGTTGTCAGTCAACAATCCATGAGAAAAAGGTGAAGATCAAAGGGAATACAGCGTAATCCCATTCCCAATTTCTCCTTTTCCCATGAAGATTCTAATAGTCGATGATGATCCAGTGACAGCTTCACCCCTACTTGAAGCACTCACCGCCCATCACTACATCGTTGAAGCCGCAACGAATGCCGAATATGGACTAGAACTCGCTCAAACCTCTCACTATGACTTAGCTGTCTTAGATCTTACCCCCCACCACCTCGATGGTATTCATCTGTGTCAAAAACTGCGCCATCAAGGTTCTCAAATGCCGATTCTCCTCCTCAGCGCCAAAGGGAGTAGTGCTGATCGCATTCGCGGATTAGAGGCGGGTGCGGATGATTATGTGATTAAACCCTATGATATCTCCGAATTGATGGCGCGAATTCGGGCATTATTGCGGCGGCGTCACTCCACAGTATCCCAGGTGTTGACTTGGGAGAAGCTACAGTTAGAACCGGATACGGGTGAAGTCACCTACAAAGGTGAATTATTACACCTAACACCCAAAGAATACGGATTGTTAGAACTATTCCTGCGTCATCCTCGCCGTATTTTTAGCCGTAGTGCTATCCTCGATCACATCTGGGCGAGCGATGAATTTCCCGGTGAGGAAGCCGTAACCACCCAAATAAAAGGCTTGCGGCAAAAGCTGAAAGCCGCTGGGATCAAACTTAATTTAATTGAGACAGTATACGGT
>CAZNNK010000821.1:0-3534 GCA_964574085.1 uncultured Coleofasciculus sp. | reverse complement strand
TATCCCTGACTCCCGCACTAGGTCGCCCACCGTTAAGATACTCATTCCTGATACGTCTGATTTGTTCATGGTTCATGACAATCAACAATAAACAATAAACGCTGAACAATACTCTTTTGAAACTTATGCCACAGGAAGACCAGCAACTTACCCTCACTCCAGCCGATTACAGCCTATTAACCGATCTCTATGAACTGACCATGGCAGCTTGCTATGTTGGTGAAGGGTTAGAGAATCGACGCGCCAGTTTTGAGTTATTCGTGCGACGTTTGCCTAACGGCTTTGGCTATTTAATTGCCATGGGATTAGCACAGGCGTTAGATTATCTGGAAACGCTTCAATTCTCCGAATCCCATATAGAGGCGTTGCAAGCAACAGGGCTATTTGATCACGTCCCAGAACGCTTTTGGTCAGTCCTCAAGTCAGGAGGATTTGCTGGCGATGTTTGGGCTGTACCCGAAGGAACTGCCGTATTTGCCCATGAACCTCTGCTGCGTGTTGAAGCCCCCTTGTGGCAAGCCCAACTCGTCGAAACGTATATTCTAAATACAATTAACTACCAAACCCTGATTGCAACTCGATCAGCGCGGATGCGAGATGTTGCTGGAGAGGATGCCAAGCTGTTGGAATTTGGTACTCGCCGTGCGTTTAGTCCACAAGGCGCAATCTGGGCAGCACGGGCAGCATTAGCTGCTGGATTTGATTCTACCTCAAATGTGGTCGCTGCACTGAAGTTAAATCAAAAACCCAGTGGCACAATGGCACATTCGCTAGTGATGGCAATTGCTGCTGTATCGGGGAGTGAGGATGAGGCATTTCGTGCATTTCAACGCTATTTTCCTAGTGCGCCTCTATTAATTGATACTTATGATACAGTAGCCGCTGCCCAACGTCTGGCAGAACAGGTCAAAGCCAATCAAACGAAGGTTGCAGGTGTGCGCTTAGATTCGGGAGATATTGCTGATCTGTCTCAACAAGTGAATTCGCTGTTACCGGAGGCGAAAATCTTTGCCAGTGGTGACATGGATGAATGGGAGATTGCCAAGATTAAACAAGCAGGCGGTATTATTGACGGCTATGGTGTGGGTACACGACTGGTGACAGGTAAGCCGGTTAATGGGGTGTATAAACTGGTGGAACTGGATGGCATTCCTACGATGAAACAGTCGAGTAGTAAAGAAACCTATCCTGGACGTAAACAAGTTTTCCGCCATTGCGTGGACGGGAAAATTAGCAAAGATCGGCTGGCAATGGTATCTGAATCTCCTCAAGCAAATGAACAACCATTGTTGCAACTCATGGTTCAAACGGGTAAACGCTTAAACCCACCGGAACCGTTAGCGGACATTAAAAAACGCACAGCAGCGACTGTGACAATGATTCCTGATGCAATCCGCCAACTTGATGATCCCCAACCCCTACAAGTAGATATTTCGGATGAATTAAAACAGCTTACTCAACAGACGGAAAAACGATTAGATCAAGAAGCCGCTGATGTCTAAATGTAGGAGGCATATATCGCTCTTATGTCACTTTCGGAAGGGCGAACCCTGAAACCCTTACAGTTAAATACTTTGGTAAATTGCTCCTATATCATGAGTTTCTATCAGTTTCTAAACCCCCAAATGCTTTGCAGCCATGGCTTTCAGCAATCAGGTTTGACATTTCGTTTCCCAGAGTGACAATAGAGCGATAACAGCTCAAAGAAAACCGATAACCTGAAAAAATACATTCTGAAATAGGGGTTTGAGTAAAGGCATGCGTGTCAACTTAAGAGGAAACGCAAGCTAAGTGGAATACCACTGACTTTAGAGTTTGTAGTAAGCGCTGTCTTCGCTTCTGGCACGCTTCGTGCCTACTACGAACCCAGCTTAAGTCAGTGACATTCAAGCTAAGTGAGCCTTTGAATTTCGCTGCCTTAAAAATAACCCCCCTTAATCCCCCCTTGCTAAGGGGGGAAATCAAAGCCATTTTAGTTCTTCGTTCCCTCCTTACCCCCTTTTTCCTCCCGGTTCCCTCCCCTTGATAAGGGGAGGGTTAGGGTGGGGTTATATCAAGGTATTACTTTCGTTTTAAGCTTAAGTTGACACGGATGGAGTAAAGGGCGACCCGAGCAAATTGAGTGGATACAATTGTTGCTTTGTGCAAGCGGGTCGCCCCTACACGAGGCTCAAAGATGACATGCTCTTTCCTTTGAGTAGGTTGGTGAAAATAAACCCAACACTCCACCAGCGTGTAAATAGTCCTCAGACCCTTACAATAAGACGTAGCTTGCTTCTCGCGAAGCGAGTATGACAAATGATGATAAGATCCGTTAAATTTAATTGTTCCCAACTACTTATCTGTATCCTCCTGCCCAATCTATCATGATGATGCTAACGGACTTGATATGACCACTATTGCCTTATTCGGAACGAGTGCTGATCCACCCACAGCCGCCCATCAAACCATTTTACAATGGTTGTCAAAGCACTACGATAAAGTCGCTGTCTGGGCGTCAGATAATCCGTTTAAGTCTCACCAAACCTCCCTGGAACACCGTAAGCGGATGTTAGAGGTGTTAATTTCCGAAATTGAAACACCCCGTAATAATATTGGCGTACATGAGGAGTTGAGTCGTAGTAGAACCCTAGAAACCTTAGCCAAAGCCAAGGAAATTTGGGGGGATGAGATGGACTATACTCTCGTAGTGGGTTCGGATTTAGTGAATCAAATACCCCGTTGGTATCGGATTGAAGAATTACTCAGTCAGGTGCAGTTGCTGGTTGTACCGCGCCCCGGTTATGACATAGACAAGGCAGGTGTAGAACGATTAAGGCAGCTTGGCACTCAGGCGGCGATCGCGGATCTGAATGTCCCCGGAGTGTCCTCCACCGCCTATCGTGAAAAAGGAGACCTAGATGTCATAACCCCTTCTGTTGAAGACTATATCAATCGCGAAAAATTGTACGCTTGAGTAACCCTGATTCCGGAACAGAGACGTTCTTCGCTATACTTTTATGGGGACTATCACTTTTTTACAAAAAAGCGATGGTGAAAGCCCCCCCGCTTCAGCCGGGGGAGGATGTCAAGTTCAAAACGTCACAGTTTTGGATAACCATGTCAGAACGCGGCATCAAACCGATAAACCAACCAGCGTTAGCTGACTTCAAAGTCAGTGTTGACACTGTTATTTTCTCTGTCGATACTCAACAAAACCGCGTCTTGGTGCTATTAATCATGCGCCAGGATGAACCTTTTTCCGGTCAGTGGAGTTTGCCGGGAACGCTGGTACGTCAGGGAGAATCCCTAGAAGATGCTGCCCATCGGGTTCTGGTGGAAAAAATTCGGGTCAATAATCTCTACTTAGAACAACTCTACACCTTTGGTGGTCCGCATCGTGATCCCAGAGAATCCCCAAAAAGCTTTGGTGTTCGTTATCTATCCGTTAGCTATTTTGCCTTAGTTCGGTTTGAGGAAGCCCAGTTCATTGCTGAGGGAGTGAGTGGTATGGCTTGGTATCCGGTTAAGCAGATCCCTTCCCTAGCCTTCGAT
>CAZNNK010000820.1:0-3536 GCA_964574085.1 uncultured Coleofasciculus sp. | reverse complement strand
TAGGGGTACGACATGTCGTACCCTTAATTTGCATATAAATTTCAATTTGTCAAGTCTTTGTCGCCGAATTGGTAATCTAAGAAAACAATCGGTAAACTCGATAAAAACAGGGATGGCAATAAAATAGATGAGACAACCCGTCAATCCAATAACTAACTCACGAAGAAAGACTCTACCTGGAAGGATTCTGACTTATCTTTTAGCGCCAACAGCAGTGTTATAGTAGTGTCACCCCCTGATCGGAGGATATTTACCACCAACCTATCAAGTTGAGCCAACCAGACGTTTAACCCAGTGAGAGGGAAAAGTATGGCAGAAATCAGTAAAGAACAAATGCGCGAGCGCCTGGGCAATATTGACCAGATCCGAGATATCATCTTCGGCGCTCAACTCCGAGAGTACGATAGCCGAATTGACAAAATTGAATCGAATCTGGCATTGATCCAGCAAGAAATGCGCGATCGCATCGAGCAAACCAAGACTGTCTATGCGACAGAGCTACGAGCCGCTGTAGATTCCCTGGAGAAAAAACTGAAGTCGCTGAATATGACAGTTCAAAACGACAATTCGGAGATTCGGCAAACCATCGATATGGTCAACAAAAAGTTTTCCGGAAATCTGGAATCCCTGGATAATAGTTTAGAAAAACAAACCAATAATTTGCATAACGAACTCTCAGAAACTCGGGAAAAACTCCAAGAGGATATTAGAAGCCTAAGATCGTATATTTTTGAAGAACTCGAACGGCGATTTTCCCTGATTAATGAAGGGAAAGTGGCTAAAGATGATATGGCAGACATTTTGTTTGAATTGGGATTAAGAATTAAAGGAACGGAGTTTGCGCCTGAGCTGAAAGAAGCAGCGGGTAATGATGTAGATGTTGATGTTCGGCTTTTAGAAGCAGGTCCCCTTTCGCAGTAAGATAAGGGATAATAAATGAATTGTTGTCATTCACTCAAGTGGCTGGTTATTAGTCCCAACGTTCAGCAAAATGTTGGATCAAAGCTAGCAATTTAGTGGATGTCCTGGATGAATAGGATTAGAATTGGGTCAAATGCCAACTTTGACTCAATTTGGCATTTACAAAACTCGGTGCCAATATAGAACAAAGCAGGATCAAATTATGGCTTTACCAGGAAAAAAGGGATCTGCCATATCCCAGCTAGAGGACTTGCTGGATTTATTAGTGGATTTACAGAATCCTAACTCGACTGAAGCCGCCACAACAGGAATGTCTTCCGCCAAGGAGAACGGGGAAACTCAGGGTGAACCCCATACCGATCCGTTAAAACAACAGGGAGTAGAAAAAGATGAAACAGCAGAGGAAGCAGAGGAAGTCGGGGAAGCAGAGGAAGTCGGGGAAGCAGAGGCAGCAGAGGAAGTAGGGGAAGCAGAGGAAGTCGGGGAAGCAGAGGCAGCAGAGGCAGCAGAGGAAGATGAAATTATAGCCGATTTGAGTAGTCTGGAGGATAAATCAACCCGCCAGAATTCAACGCCTTCTCAAGAGCAGGAGCAAGGTTGGGAGAGAGATGTTTCAGATTCCGTAAAAAGTAAGACTAATCTAGAGAAATCACAGCAAAACCCCACAGAGCATTTCGCTGCAAAGGAGACTCAAACAGCATTAAAAAATTTATCCAATGGGGAAACTGAATCATTATTTGACCATTCAACGCCTGAACTGTCCTCCTCTGAAAACTTGAACTCATTGAATCAATCTCAGATCAACCCAACCTCACCTGAAAACGTGTCTGAACAATCTACCGACTCCAGCGATTATTCAAGTTCTGATCAACTTTTAACAGCATTAGGAGAGTTGAATCAATCACCATTAGAGTCAGCAGGAAAGGGACTATCCTCATCCCAGTTAAGCGAATCGGATCAGCCAAAAACTGAGGAATTAGAACAGTCAGCCGAATCCTCATCTCAGCTTCAACATATACCTGAGAACCAGACTCAGGAATCCCTCGCCGCTTATGATGCAAATATTGAGGATGAATTTGAACGATTACAAAAATTACTACTAACCCCCGATATCCTCGATTCCCAAGAAGGGATTGAACTGCTCAAAGAAAAATTTTCCTCTTTAGAAAGTCAAATTTATGATCCGAGTAATCTAATTAAATTAATGTTGCCATTAATTACTCAAATTTTAAGCATAAAAATTGCTGAAGCTAGAGAAGAAATGGCAAGTGCGATCGCGCCAATCGTGGATGAGATGATCGAGGCGAAAACCAAAGAAGATAAAGAGGGCATCTGTTCCGCCTTAGCGCCGATTATTCCCTCTGCCGTTAACTATCAAATCCTCAGCAATCCTGGTGAATTTGCCCGGGCCATTGCCCCGGAAATGAGTGCGGCGATTAAAGAACAAATTGATATTGAACGAGATGCCATGGTAGACGCCCTTTATCCAGTTATGGGCGGGACGTTCTATAAATACTTGTCCGAAGCGATGCGGGCGATTGATCAGAAATTGGAAAACTCCTTAAGTCCGGAGGGACTTGCTCGCAAAATTCGGGCGAGAAGTCAAGGAATATCTGAGGCAGAACTCATATTTAAAGAGTCGATGCCGTTTAGCATCCAGGCGATTTTTCTGATCCACAAAGCTTCAGGATTAGTGATTGCTGAAGTTCAACCCTTTGGCAAACAACGCTTGGAATCAGATATGGTAGCGGGGATGCTGACCGCTATTCGCAGTTTTGTCAATGATTGTATTATGCAATCCGGTGAAATCTCCGAACTGGATCGAATTGAATACGGACATTGTGACATTCTCCTAGAAGTCGCTGGGTACTGTTATCTGGCTGTAGTGACCCAGGGCGATCCGCCGAAGTCATTTATCGACAAAATGCGCGACGCTTTGAGTGCGATCGTTCTCCGCCATGGGAAGGCGATCGAATCCTTTGATGGCGATCCAGAGAATGTACCGGATCAAATCCCCTCCCTTCTGGAGTCATTGACCATTGTTAAGCCCGAATCCGAAACGTCGCCACGTAAAGTTCCTGTCGCTTTGTTAAGCTTTTGTGCTGCTGTATTGGGTCTAATTTTTATTCCTTGGGGTATTCATCTGCATCGCAGTGGTGTTAATCAGCAGTTTGAGGAAAAAACTGCTGTTGCTTTGGCATCTGATCCCGAACTTGCCGTCTATCGCTTAAACGTGGAAGCCCAAGGTGATACGATTACCCTATCTGGCAAATTACCGAATCAATATCTCGTCGAAAAAGCGGGACAAATTGCCCAAACGACCATACCCAATGGTGAGATAGATAATGATATCATTGCCATCAAGGTTCCACCCGATCCCGTCGAAGTCGCCGCCGAGGTTGAGCGTGTCACCGCTATTCTCAATCAAACCGAACGTTTGGCAATTTGGACGAATTTTCAGGACGGCCAAGTTACCGTAGAAGGTAGTGTAATTCAGGTCAAAGATGCCCAAAAAATTACCGAGGCGTTAGAGAAAATTCCCGGAGTGGACTCGGAAACCAACACCTAGCAACTGCAACCTCTAGCCTAAGCCACTCGCAACTACAACGAACTCA
>CAZNNK010000819.1:0-3542 GCA_964574085.1 uncultured Coleofasciculus sp. | reverse complement strand
GGCTTTGGCGGCTCCTCCGTCAAAGAAATCCCACTGGAGTCGCGCTCCTAAGGTTAAGCCATCAGTCGGACCATCACTATCATCCAACTGGGCAGAAATATTATATTGGGCAAACAGATTTACCTGGGGTTTATTCGCAGCTAGGGCAATGCGCCGTTGTTGTTCATTGATATTACGTTGTGCCAGTTGCTGTTCCAACTCTGCCCGGTTTTTCAGCGCTAAAATAATGCTTTCTTCCAGAGAGAGTTCCCAGTCTCCTGCCACATCGATGGGATCAGCCGCAGAGATTCCTACCTGCTGATCCAAACTCAACAATTGTGCAATTTGGCGGCGGGCAATGCGTTGCTCACTGATGGCGTTGGTTAACGCTTGATTATTATTGGCGAGTTCCACCTGCGCCTGCAACACTTCAAATCGAGTTCCTAAGCCAGCTTGTTCAAGTAACTGGGCATCCCGCAGACTGCGAGCCGCATCATTGACTGCCGCTTGGTTAATTTCGACTCGGGCATCTGCCTGTTGCAAATTATAGTAAGCACTGGTGACATTCAGTCGTACATCTGCCAAGGTGCTTTCTAAACCCAGTTGCTGGAAGCGTACCCGTTGTTCGGCGGCTTGAATGGTTGCGGGACGACGCCCCGCCGTATAAGCCGCATAGTTTAATTCCAGTCGGGTATCAAAGTTTGTCGATGTAATCGTTCGATTGCCTTGACCCAGTAGCTGTCCTAAAAAACCTTGCTGACCCGCTGTTTCCGACTCAGTGCGGACAAATTCGGCAATGGCACTAATCGATGGAAACTCGGCAGCTAAGGCTTCTTGCAGGGCAAACTCCGCTCGTTCTAACTCGAGTCTAGCCACTTGTAACTGTTGATTGTTACGCCGTGCCAATCCTATTGCCTGTTCTAGGGTAATTGGCTGAGTCGTTTGCACTTGGACTTCTTCAGATTCGGTGGGAAACTGGAGTGGATTGGCACTGGGATTGAGCAATTCTGATATCGGTCGATCAGGAGTGGTAGACGGTATCGGCAGAGGTTCGATATCGGGTGTGAGAAAGTCGGGTGAGGGCGTTTCGGGTTCCTCTAGCGTGGGAAGGGATGGAATGGCTTCAGGGGATTGACCAATCGAACGCTGTGGCTCTTGGGTAACGAGTTGGTTCGCGTCTTGAGCCAGTTCTGCGGAATTGGCGGAATTTTCCGTATCAGAGGTTATATCATGTCCGCCGAAATAACCGTTATATCCTTCTTCCTTGCAACCTTCCTCCTTCCCTTCTGCCTTCTGCCTTCTGCCCTCTGCCTTGTCTGTGCCTAAATGTGAGTATTCAACCGGACATGATATTACGGGTTCACTTGCCGAGTTCAGGGGGTCAGGTTGTTCAGCGTGAGTTGATTCCTCTATCGTGTTCCGGGAAGAATGAAAGCGTTGCTCCCTTTTAATCGCATCTAAGCTGGTGCTGAAGGCATCGGGATCAATCCCTTCCTCCTTCTGCCTTTTGTCTTCTTCATCACCTGCATCAAGAAGTACATTCTCCTCCGTGGATTGGGGAGCCATATTTGTCAATCCTTGCTGTGTCACCCGATCACGTTGATGAGTCGGAGCTTGACGTTGAAAGTTAAGCGGCGACGGTAAATCTTGAGAGGCGCTTGGTTTTGTATAGATCAGAGCGATCGCAGTCCCCACACCTACAGCTACAAAATCACGAAACGTTGGCATAAGTTTAAATTTGGGTCTTTAGTCTAAAAAAAATTATTTTGCTTCCATGAGTAGAGTCACCATAGGCAGAATAATCGCTTATCTGTGAGGTTGGCAAACTGGGTCAAGATTAGAGTATCTCAATCAAGCTTGACACAAGCAATCAGCAGCATCTAGTGCAACAAGGCAGAAATAACTGACCAGTTAACATCTCCCCCAGCTCCCAGACGTAGCATGCTACGTCTCTACATTGCTTTCCCCAGCTCCCCTAGCTTCCCCAGCCGCCATTAGCTGAATTAGACCATTAACCATGCGATCGCGGTCTAAGGGCAAAATCTCATGACCCTGCATGACGTTTTGAATGATCAGGTAATGAACCAGAGAGCCTGTAAAAATCCGGGCGGCGACGACGGGATCGGGCAAGTTGAGTTGGGGTTGAGAGGCTAGGTACAAGGACAGCCGTTCCATTAAGGGTTTTATAATTTCGCGCACATGGGTTTGAGCTAATTCCGGAAACCGCTCAGACTCGCCAATGATTAACCGCATTAAGGTTAACAGCGCTGGATTGTTAGCAAACTCGTCGAGTACCGCCGTTGCCATTTGACGTAGAACCTGCTCAGGAGGCGTTTGCAAGTCTGGCTCAGTGGGCAAATTGAAGATGAGCTGACTGTTGTTTTGGGTGAGTTGGTGGATTAAGGCGACAAATAATCCCTGTTTATCTTGAAAGTAGTTATACAGCGTGGGTTTGGACACTCCTGCCGCTGATGCAATCCGATCCATGCTAGCTGCTGTGTATCCATGCTTGGTAAACACTTGCAAAGCACCTGCCAAAATCGCTTGGGCTTTATCGGGTTTTTCCGGGTTGGATGACTTGGGTGGAGTGGAACGATTTACCATTTGATTAAGTTTTGGGTTTTGAATGTGTAGAGGCGGGTTTTACGATTATCCTTTTTTTCATTGACCCAGATGCGACTAAACCCACCCCGATCAAGTCTAAACCGTGTAGTTGACATTACTAAACCGTTTAGTAAAATATAAACAGATACAGATAAAGCTTTCCTCTGAGAGGGAGAACGTCCATGAGCTTAGACCTGTTGAACCATCAAGCAGCATCGACACAATCACCACGTCGTTGGCTAGCATTTGTCGGCGTAGCCATTTTGGGACTGGCTGGAACAGGATGGGGAGTCTGGCAATTTCGAGCGGCTCAGATGAGGGAGGCTCAAACAGATGTCCTCGTTGTGCCTGAAATCCAAACAGTGACGGCATTGGGGCGGTTGGAGCCAGCCGGAGAAATGATTAACCTCACAGCCTCAACCTCAACTCAGCAAAGCCGCATTGAGGAACTGTTGGTGGAGGAGGGCGATCGCGTCCAGGCGGGAGAGGTAATTGCCATTTTAGATAACCGCGATCGCTTACAAGCATCCCTCCAAAAAGCCGAGAAACAGGTTCGCGTCGCTCAGGCAAAACTGGCACAGGTACAAGCTGGTGCCAAAGCTGGTGAACTGCAAGCCCAGGGTGCTGAAATTGCCCGACTTCAGGCAGATAGAACAGGGAGTTTGGCGGCTCAACGAGCGGCTGTTGATCGGTTGGAAGCAGAAGTCCAAAATGCCCGAATCGAATATGAGCGATACGAATCCTTATATCAGCAGGGTGCTGTCTCCGCCTCTCAACGGGATGCCAAGCGGCTAACTTACACCACCGCTCAACAACAGGTTCAGCAGGCGCAAGCCGAGTTAGCGCGGATTGAGACAACCAGTCAAGAGCAAATTCAACAGGCACAAGCCACCCTGGATCGACTTGCCGAGGTGCGTCCCGTAGACATCGAAGCAGCCGAGGCAGAAGTCCAATCAGCC
>CAZNNK010000818.1:0-3542 GCA_964574085.1 uncultured Coleofasciculus sp. | reverse complement strand
ACCGCACCGTTTTGTCATCAGAAGCGCTGGCAATCTGCTTCCCATCTGGGCTAAACACGACACGATTAACCGCACTTTCATGACCACGCAGTTGATTGCGTTCCCGAATTTGATCCAAAATCTGTCGAAGTGTGGACAGAGGGCTATAAACAGGATACTGATCAATAGGTTGGTCTTTCACTAACGTTTTTAGCGCTTTACCCGCTTCCATAGCGGTGAGTAATGCCGGAATTTGGGTATAGTTGAATTGCCGTAGAGCCAAAGTGCCAAGCTTTTCTACTTCCGTCTCTTTCTGGACTTTTGCCTTCTGTTCCTCAGCTACCGCTCGTTCGGCTTCGGCTTGTGCGAGAGAGGCTTGAGCCAATTCAAACTGCTCTTGAGCATCCTTAACTTTCGCTTCGGCTAATTCTACCTGTTCATTCGCCTCCTGTTCTCGTCGTTTCGCCACTTCCACCTGTCGGTTGGCGGCTTCCGCTTGGTTTTGAGCCTGAGCCGCATTCCGTTGAGCGGTGGTTTCTCGCTGTTGAGCGGTGGCGATTCGTTGTTGAGCCGCGACAACTCGCTGTTTGGCTATTTTGGCTCGCTCCAGCGCTTCTTTCTCCCGTTTTTCTGTCTCATTAAGTCGCTGACGCGCATTGTCTGCTTGTTTTTGAGCCTCTACAAATTGTTGGTTAGCTATCTCGACTCCCTGAAGTGCTTCTTCCTCTCCTTGTTTCGCTTCTTCCTCTCCTTGTTGAGCAGCTAATTCAGCTTGACGCGCGTCTTCCTCTTTTTGTCGAGCCTCGTAAATATCTCGATTCGCTGTCGCACCTGTCCAAGCTAACGCAAATCCGGCGCTGATTACCGTCAATACCAATACCACCGAACCCACCCGCACCCGCCGCGAGACTTTCCGATTTTCTACTACTAATTCCCGCTTCGTTTGCTCCGCTTGTTCCACCTCCACCATCACCCGTTCTCGTTCCCCCTGAACCAGGCTTAACTCTCCCCGCACCCGTTCAATACTCCGCTCCAACTGCTGACGCTGTTCCCGTTCCCGATTCAATTGAGCGATAATTTCTTGTATCTTTGGCTCTTGCTGCTGGCGAATAAAGGACACTAAATAATCATGCACCAACTGATAGCGGTCATCCGGCGTATCCGGAACAACAAAAACCAACCCCGATAAGACTAAAATCTCTAAAATTAAATCCAACTGACTCGCCGCTACCGTGACAAAATCCTTTAACTCCTCCTCCAACTCCCCACGAGTTTTCAGCAATCGCCGCTCTTTCTCATCGGTCAACAAATACAACAACACCTCCGCCACTGGCTGATTTTCTTCCCCGCAATCCTCCACCACTTCCGCCAGATAGCGCAGCACCAATTCTTCTTTAGTGCCAAACTGTTGATACTCCGCCAAGGTTCTAATTCCCTCAGCTTGCAGTTGCGCCCCGACAACCTGTAACTCAATCGGGCGTACTTTCTGATAATCTCCCGCTAAATCCTGCACCAGTTGTTCAATTAACGCCGATTCCAACTTAAAATTAGACCGTGTGGTCAGTTGTTCGAGTAAGTTTTGTGCCTCCTCTGGTGTTAAGTTAGAAATTTTATAGAGACTATTCTTACTCAACAGGTCATAACTTCCCATTCCGGGTTGGTCTACTAAATAATAGAGGTAATCTCGGCGAATAGAAAAAATCACCGTCAGGGACAAAATGTCTAGACACTGACCTAAAAAGTCAAAAAAATCAGTCTCAAAGATTTTATTCTTGTTACCCTTGTCATCGGAAACAAAAAAGAACTCCTCAAACTGGTCAAAAATTAACACAATTCGCACCTGCTGCGTTTCACTCTGACGCAAGGCGGCTAAAATTGCAGTTTTAGAATCAAGGGGTTGAGTGATAGAAATATTTTGTGTTTCTAGCGCGGCGGTTAATTGCTGTCCTAATTCTCGTTCCCAATCGGTATAAACTTGGCTCAAAATTGGGATGATGCGTTGTCCACTGACAGTAGTATGGTGTAGCGTTGGGATGAGTCCAGCATTGACTAAAGAACTTTTGCCGACGCCAGAATAACCGTAAATGACAATAACTTTATGATCAGAACGCTGCACCCGTTCGACTAATTCTCGCACATCTTTTTCCCGCCCCCAGGCAACAATTTCTGGTGCGATGGGAAGAGGGGAAGATGCGGGAGATTGAGGAGGAGATGAGGGCGCACGTCGGTGCGCCCCTACCGCCCCCGCCCCAACAGTTGATGGAATGCGACTGGCACCGATAAACGCCCTTAATCCTAATTGGGTTTCAACGGTTTGCCGTTCCTGTTTAATTTTAAAGGCTTTTAGATAATCTTTTGTCTGCCAATAGAGATCATGTAAATCGCCTAAAATATCCAGATAAAGCCGAGGATAGGATAACGGTTGACTGATACCATGGGCAAATTCTAACTGTTCAATCGCCGCCGAACATTGACCGAAATTAACGTGCGATCGCGCCTTAATCCAGTAACATCGGCTGATTAGCTCTACATCAATCCCATTAATAAGCCTTGGCGAATGGAATTCGCGGCTAGACAAACCAAGTCCGCCTGCGCGGACTGACAATAAATTAAGCGTTTTGGAACCCGCGAAGGCGGGTTTCGTTTGTGTAGTTGCGGTTTCAACCGCCCCACTTAACGCCGCTTCCGCTAACTCCTTCGCCGCTTGCCAACGTTCTTCAGCTAAAGCAACATCAGCCAAAAACGTATAATCCAACGCCAGTTTATCCCGGCGATTTTCCCCTTGGTCAAACGCCAACGCTTGTTCCGCCAAATCCCGTAATTGTTGCCAATCCTGCAACTCCCGCAAAACCAGACCAAACACCCCAATCGAATCAGCAATTAAATCCCGACGTTGCGCCCGATGAAAGGCAGTTAAAGCTTGCTGAATAGAGTCCTTAATTTTGGCTGAAATCTGATGATAGTCATCACTAGAAATTGTCGCAGGTTGAATCCGATTAATTTGGCAGAAATAACCATAAACCATCTCCCTTAAAACAATCCCTTCATACTCGAAACGCTGCAATTCCTGCCAACATCCTAAGGCTTGCTCAAAATAATCAATTGCCCTTTGAATCTCTCCCTGCTGCTCTTGACAAATTCCTAACAATGTGAATAACGCCGCCGCTAATTCCGGTTCTAACCCATTATCCTCTACCTGTAACTCCCCCTCAGCCGCCTCTAATTCTCCCGTAAATTCAATACACTCCGTCTCCGTTAAATTCAACCCATCCGCCAACCATTGATCCGCCTTCCCTTTAATAAACGCCGCCAACTCCCCACGGCTAATCGTAAACTGACTACTCACCCCCCAACTTTCCAGATTACGGGCAAACTGCATCCATTGCGCCTTCACCGAATCCGTCACCCAAACCACAACCGGAAACGGACAATGGTGACGAAACTCTTCCCGCACCAAATCCGCCCCCGCCAGCATCCTCTCCAGGGATAGCACCGACTCCAACCCCAAAACCATCAGCGCCCCCGGTTTATCCCCCTGCAACTCCCTCTGAATCCGCTGATAC
>CAZNNK010000817.1:0-3544 GCA_964574085.1 uncultured Coleofasciculus sp. | reverse complement strand
AAGAAATGATTTCATAACACAAAAACACTCATACCTGTACTGATGAATACAAAGATACCCGCTAAAGCCACGGTTAATAACTGAGTAAACCGTTTGTTTTTGAACCAATCTATCACTCTGCTCATAAAAAAAATCTCCTTAGTTTTATTGTCAGTGAATTATCCTAAGTCTAAAGCAATCACCGTTCTCAACTTAATCGAGCTAATTCGGGTTGCTCTACCGAGTTGTTTGATACGTTGAACCTACGGCTGACATCAGGATTTAGAGACATATTGTTGTCAGTGTAGCTGTCTCCCCCCTTCTTGTAGGGGTTATTCGTACCTCCAGCTTGAACCGGAGGATTTTCTGGACGCCCACTTTCTACCGCTGTACTACTACACGCCGTACCAATCAGTAGCATCACGCAGGCTAAAGCCAGTGTTAATATCTGCCGCCAAATCTCAGTCAGTCGTTTCACGCTATACTCCTAAGCGATATGCACCTCACGATAGCCTAGCTTATCAACGTCCAGGCGATCGCTATCTCTAGCCAAGGTGACATTTTACTTGATACTGGGAGCGGCTCGTCTCTAACTGAAGACAGAGAAATATCATTTGCAGCCTTGAGCAGATTCTCGTCTCCCCTGCTCGCCATAGTGCCATGGCACGTCTCTACTTCCCTCGTCTACTGAGTTTCCCATGTCTGTTCCACATTGACATAATCCCGAAGCTGAGAAAACACTCGGTAAGCATCTAGCTGAAATTCTGAACTTGCCGCATTATCCATTTTGATCAGATTATATTGGACATTTTCCGTGTGAATGGCAAAGGTAATTTTAAACACTTCAAAAAATGTAATCACCCAACGACAATCCTCTTCCGCATAATTGGTGTAATATTGAATTAATTTAGCAATGCAAGTTTCTAGATGATTGCGCGAGTTTGGACAAATCATAATAATTTTCAGCAAGAGCATCGCTAAGGTTAAGTGATGACCTTGAGACATGAGCAGAATAAACAGAGGTGACGGCTCATCCTGATTTTCAGTGGTTAAATATTCAATTAAGCGGTTACAGGTTCTCAGGAGTAATGCCGCCTCTATGGTTGTATCGTGGTAATCTTCGTAGAGAGCATTTAATTTCTCGGCTAAGGTTTTATTTAATGATTTAACTAAATCTTTATTTTTAACTGAAAATATTAAATAATTTTGCAAGCTTTTTTTAAAGCGCTTATAGTTTAAATATTTTGTTTGTTCTAAAAATATATTCGCTACATTCTTATAATTAAACAGTCCATGCTTAACTACAATTTTTTTGATCAGATCAACAACCTTATCCCCTAAACCTGTCGGATTTTTGTGAATAGGTTCCCGGTGAATGGCTGATTTGGAGTGTGCCGTATACATCGCTAAGTCAAACTTGAACTGATCTTTGAGCTTTTTGGATAAGATTCTCGCGGCTTCACGTTGCTCTACAGGGTTGTTCAGATTCGTATATTGGGGAACGAGTAAATAAGAGATATAACGGTTACTCCAATGCCCTGAATCAGACGTGACTTGTTGAGTAATAAATAATTTAAGTTCGTGATAGTCTTGACTATTAATAAAATTTAATAGCCAGGTTCTCTGACGGCTTAATGTTGGCGATAATGTTCGTTTACTAAGTTTTACATCAGAAAATAAGGAGACTAAGTCTTGGCTAGCATTAAAATTTCTTGAGGTATACCAATTATTAATGATAATATAACAGGAACGTTTAACCGTATTCTTAAATTCTTTTTCATCATTGGCAAAAAGTATTTCTGATAAAGCCTTTATCGCTTCTGGATTACCTTCTGATGCATTGTAGTCAATAAATAACCATTTAAATTCTTGTAAAACCGTTTCTGGAGGTTGCTGTTTAACCGTATCGAGCAAAAATTGATAAATAACATCCTGTGCCTGCTGAAGAGGGAATCCTAGCTGGTTAGGTTGAGTATGAGACTCAGTATGATGAGTGTCTAAGATAACTTCCCTGATCATGGAAATCCAAGAGGACGCTTACGCCCTTACTGAAGGTCTAATAATAGCAACTTGATGACACCCTGCGTCAAGGTTACCGCTGATCAGCGGGTTCTGCCTGACAACCTGACAATTGATATTGACATAAATTCATCATATATATTTTCGCGAAAATATATAGGGCTTGCTGAATAAGCGTTGGGGTGAGGCGAGGGAACAGGGAACGGGGAACAGGGAACAGTAAAGAATGTCCTCAATACTGTTCGGTTAAGGGGAGCGGGGGAAGCAGGGGGAGCGGGGGAAGCAGGGGAAGCATGTAGAGACGTTGCATGCAACGTCTCTTAGCAGGGGGAGAATAATGCTTAAGTCAGCGATGCGAACGTTTATAGCGCTGAAGCGCTTACTACATACAAATCTTTAAGACTGATCCGACTCAGATTTAATCCGGTTAATTTCCCGTTGTAATTCTTCGAGTTGACGCTTTAATCGTTGGGCTTCCTGGTTTTGAGCCGCTTGGGATGGCACATTGACTGATCCTTCGTCGGTTACTCGTCGATAATTGCCCTGACGAATTTGACGATATTCTTCTGATTTGACCCAATCTCGTAGATAGCGCAAGCGTTCAACCGGAAAAGGATGGGTGAGAAACGAACCATTCCCACCGTTGTATAATAAAAACTTATAAACTTGATTAAGACTATCTTCGTCAAGGTCTTGAAATCGGTCGGATTGGCGGATGAATTCATCAAGGCTACACTCATGACCATAAGCATGAGAACCCCCTGATAGTTTCATCATCGTTTTCATGACGATATTAATATCATCGATGACCAGTAAAGCCGCCCGATCTGAGGATAACTCGGCTTTCCGCCGCCATTCATAAAAGGCAAAGAGTAAACCACTGGTGACAATATTGCCAATCCCAAAGGTTAAGTCTCCCAGGAATGCCGCCGCACCCATCGCCCAGATTCCCATCTGAATTAAAATCGTGTGACCGCATTTGATATGTCCCAGTTCATGGGCTAACACGGTGCGAATTTCAACTTCACTGAGTACGTCTAATAACCCTGTATTTAATACAATGTATGGATGGTCTTGTCCCAAGGCATAACTATTCACTTGCGGGTTTTGACTGACAAATAGGGTGGGTTCGGGATGGATATCTAAATCTCGCACACATTCGCGAAATAAGCTGTAAATGGTGGAATATTGGCGCGGTCCCACTTGGATACTGTTGCCCATCAGATAGACGAATTGGGGGCGTTCGTAGATAAATTCGACGAATTTGCGGGCAGCTAGGTTAAATCCAGGAACACTCCGTAGGGCATCCTCAGCTTGTTGGTCAAGGGGGTGTCGGAAGGCGTCGCTAGAAATTCCAGGATAGGTGGGCATAAGGAAGTTGAGGCTGAAACGTGAAAGTAGGTCTTTCTATCCTAGCGATTTGTAGCAGAAGGCAGAAGACTGCAAGTTTTGACCCTTCGCTTCCGAAAGAGAGCATGGTGCGTGAGTTTACTCCCCCATCTCCCCCATCTCCCCCATCTCCCCCATCTCCCCCATCTCCCCCATC
>CAZNNK010000816.1:0-3545 GCA_964574085.1 uncultured Coleofasciculus sp. | reverse complement strand
AGCCTATTTCGTTGCACGTCCGCTGCATAACCAAATTGGTTTTAACGCAGCACATCATGTTACTTACGTCAAGTTTTGGTCGCCCAGCTTCCTGTCATTATTACCCGTTCCCTTTATTTGGGGACCTGTTGGCGGGGGCGAACAGGCGCCTAAGCCATTTTGGGCTGATTTTAGTTTACGGGGAAAGGTCTACGAAACGCTGCGAGACTTGGCTCAACGGTTGGGTGAAAGAGATCCGTTTACTCGAATTACGGCTCGGCGGAGTGTCTTAGCATTGGCAACAACAGGAGAAACTGCCCAACGTTTGTCAAAGTTGGGAGCCAATAAGGTGCAGGTGTTGTCTCAAATCGGCTTATCTAAACCGGAACTAGCTCGTCTAGAACAATGTCCCATGTCTGAGTCTTCCCCCGTAAGATTTATCAGTATGGGCAGGTTGTTGCACTGGAAAGGCTATCACCTAGCGGTGCGTGCCTTTGCTAAAGCTAATCTGTCGGATGCTGAGTATTGGTTATTGGGGGATGGAGCGGAACGAGAACGGTTGCAAGCCTTAGCTGAGGAGTTAGGGGTTGCTTCTCAAGTCCGGTTTTGGGGAAATTTACCCCGTGAGCAATCTTTGGAACGGTTGGGAAAATGCCACATCCTTGTTCATCCTAGCTTGCACGACTCTGGGGGGTTGACGTGCTTGGAGGGAATGGCAGCAGGGCGTCCCGTTATTTGTTTAGATTTAGGTGGACCAGCTACCCAGGTTACGGCGCAAACGGGGATTAAAGTGCCAGCCTTGAATCCGGAGCAGGCGGTGCAGGGGTTGGCAGAGGCGATGATTCGTTTGGCGAATGACCCAGCGTTACGAGTTCGCTTGGGGCAGGCAGGTCAAAAGCGGGTCAAGGAGATATATGATTGGGAGGTTAAGGGAGAGATTTGGGATCAGATTTATGGGGAGTTGTAAATTTTGATATCTTAGATGAGGAACCCAAAAATTTCTAATCATTAGGTGGCAACCGTTTATGAGTATGAATCATCAGGTATTTTTCTATTGTCATCATGGCGATTCCCCTCAGGAATCAGCTTTCCAGCATTGGACTCTCTGCTTAGCTGAAGGCTTTAAATCTCTAGGTATTCCCTTCTATTCTGATAAAAATTATTGGCAGTTATCACCCGATCATGAGCAATATCTTTTCGCTTACAATCCTGAAGTAAAACCTGAAGACTGTTCAATTGTGATTGTCAATCATTATTGGATGGATTCCGGAAAAGGATTTCCCCCAAACCTTTTCCGACCTGATCGAAAATATATTACTATTTATGTTGATAGTTTATATGGAATCAACGCGGATTTATGGAAACCAGAATTTAGACAGTTTGATGTTATCCTTAGGTGTCATTTTAATCGAAAAATAAAATACCCTTGTAATGTCAAGCCTTGGGTTTTTGGTATTTCTAATCGGATTTTGGATTACACCGATAATCAGATGGAATTTAATGAAAGAAAAAATAGTATTCTCTGGAATTACAGAATAAAGGGACATAGTGTCAGGGTTATGGCTAAAGAAAAATTTTTGCCATCAATCTCAAGGATTTTATCAGTTGATGACTCTGTAGACAATTCTAATGCGCCCCAGTTGAGTGAGCAGGATACTCTTTTATGGAAGCAAACGGGTCGTCGTCATTACCCAAACTACTATACCCGCCTAAAGTCATCAGTAGCTAGTGCTTGCTTTGGCGGTCATTTAGAACCACCTGTGTGGTTTAACTATACTCCTCCTTACATCTACCTGCATAGGGCTTTAAACAAGTTTTTGCCGCAATCAAGGCGGATGGTATTGCAGTGGGATAGTTGGAGATTTTGGGAGTCTTTAGCTGCTGGTTGTGTCACTTTCCATGTTGATTTTGAAAAGTATGGGATTCGACTTCCAGTCATGCCAATAAATTATTTGCACTATATCGGAATTGACTTAGACAATCCAGAAGCAACGGTTGAAAAAATTACTAATGAGCCAAACTTGTTAGAAAAAGTGGCTGTAGCTGGCAAAACATGGGCAATTGAACACTATAGTCCTGTTCCTACGGCAAAGCGTTTTTTGGATCTGGTAAATTCCACTTTAGCTACGTGATAAAAAAAAATTGGGATTTAAGTAGGTAAGCAAATTGCCGATATGAGAGTGAACGGATAAGGCGACACCGAATGATATCATATTCATTTTATGGAACGCAAATTCAAACTGACCACTCTCGGCATTGAATTGGCACAGGAGGATAAATTTCCAGACGGATGCCCTATCCTCAAAGCATGGCGTGGTGCTTATTCACCCAAGTTTAACCAAACCGTGCGAGAGACCTTTGAAATTGTTGAGGATGAAGAGGCGGATGGGTTTCTATTACCCTCTAATGTTTCTTTCTATTCCCCTAAACGGCTCAAAGAGATTGGTGCGAGAGTTTCCAAATGCGGATTACCCTCAATTGGTTTTGATATCAGTCATGAGCGGCGGAAACCCGTGTGGCTTGACTATATTATCCGCTTCTCTTGGTATCGCTCACTACAGGAGCCAGGGGCGATTATTAGTCCAGCTTTTCTCGATGGGGATGGGTTTGATTTGATGACAGAGTTAGGTATCCGTGACTGGCAACCGATGAAAAAGGAAGACTTGCCCAGCGTGAGTTTTTGTGGTCGTGAGGGGGGGACTTTAGGGCTAGCGCTCTGGAAGATGATACCTAACAATCTGACTCGTCAGATGGCGGCTAATTTTTTCTGTGCTACGACTCGCGGTATTCGCATGACCTGTTGTTACCCACTGCGAGTGGATACGATGCAGGTATTGGAACGGGATTCTCGGATTAAGACCGATTTTATCGGGCGGGGAACAACGGGATTACAACCTAGGGTGCAGGGGGATAGGCGTCACCAATTTCTAGATAATTTGCAGCGTAATGCTTATGCTCTTTGCGTTCGGGGGGCGGATAATTATAGTTGGCGATTCTATGAAGCCTTATCTTTAGGTAAGATTCCCATATTGATAGATACAGATTGTGTGTTGCCTTGGGAGGACGAGATATCGTGGGATCAGTTTATTGTCCGGGTTCCGTCTACCCGTTTGCAGGAGTTACCCGAGCGATTGTGGGAATGGCATTCTCAGTTTTCCGCCTCTGAATTTTGTGATTTGCAGCGACAGTTACGGTCAGTTTTTGAGCAGTTGACACCAGCGCAGTTTTATCCAGAGGTATTTGGAAAGATTCTACAAAAGAGGGTGTCTTAATCTGAAGTTCCCCTGGTGTGGATGTACAAAAGAGCATCTTCAGGGTAAGAGCATCTCAATCAGGCTTGACAAAAGCAATTGAGAATCTGCATCATGTAATCATTATTCATCGCCGCTCGTTTGACTTTTTGACGTAAACTGCGTTTCAAAGTCGTCTCTTGATGAAGAGCGTTCAGTGCAATGCGTCGGAGCCAAGCAAAATTGCGAGGACTGTGAAAAGAACGAATCCGACATTGATCTTCACGCCAAGTCACATCTAAAGTCCAATGGAGTTGATTCTCAATGCCCCAGTGT
>CAZNNK010000815.1:0-3561 GCA_964574085.1 uncultured Coleofasciculus sp. | reverse complement strand
GGGGGGAAATCACAGCCATTTGAGTTCCCTCCCCTTGATAAGGGGAGGGTTAGGGAGGGGTCGAATCAATCGTATTGAAGATTGATTTTTAAGCTGAAGTTGACACCTCTGCGTCCCTCGGCGTTGAAAAAATCTGCCACCGCTTACGGGACAAAAACGAATCTTTTGTTGATTAATTACCAGGGAAACATGACAAAAACTGCAACCAAAAGAACACCCATCACCTTAATCGCCGACGAAACCCAAAAACTCCTCGATTGGGCAGATAGCGTTCAACAATCCAACGACACCATATTTCACAAAGCCAAAACATTAGCCACCCGTCTCGGTGCCCATTATCGTGCCGATGGACTCACCGAAATAGGCTTCTGGGCACCGGAATTAGGGGCAGATATGTTCCAACCGAAGAACATTTATCTGGAAGTTCTCACGCCCCTGAACGAAATTGACCCCACCTTACCCAACCAAAAAATCAAGTTTCATCGGGAACACCTGCAACTAGAAAAACACGGCGAATATTTCTGGGGCGTCGTTTCTGGAATGCGTCCGGGAACCAAAGACCAGATGGGTTCCTTCTATTGGCTAAAATACTTAGATTTCCAGAATGAAATCCAAACCATTGGCGATGTTTTAGCCTATTCCTTACCTTACGGTGTTTACGCCCCCGCCGAACTCTATGACCTGAATCAGTTACAAGAAAAACGTAGCGACTTGGAGTATTTAGGTCAAGGGGACGCCGATGAATCCGGGATTATTCGCGTTCATCCACCCCGTAATATTTTACAGATTCATATTACCACCGCCGCTAAAGAAGGAACGCTGGCGGGATTAACCCGTATCTATCAACGGATTGCCAAAAAAATTAACGCCAATGACGCTTTAACCCCAGCCGAACAATGCTACATCGGCTATGACGCGGTGCAACTTCTCCCCATTGAACCCACGGTAGAATATCGGATGGAACATGAGTTGGGACAAGGGTTTTTTATCTTCAATGAAGATGACTTGGATGAAATTGACCCGGAAACCGAACAGGTAGATTACGAAACCGAGGACATTAAAATCACCCTGAAAAAACCGGATATCCAAAACTGGGGCTATGATATCGTTATTTTTGGGTCTTCAGCGACCAATCCCTCTGTCCTGGAAACCTTGCGCCCGGATGAATTAGTGGAGTTTATTAGTACCCTGCACACCTTCCCTACGGGTCCAATCCAAGTCATCTTTGATATTGTGTATGGTCACGCGGATAACCAGGCGTTAGATGTCCTGAATGGGCGCTTCCTGAAAGGACCGAATATGTACGGTCAAGATGTGAACCATCAAAATCCCGTTGTCCGGGCTATCTTATTAGAAATGCAGCGGCGGAAAAATAATTTTGGCGTGGATGGGATTCGCGTAGATGGCGCCCAGGATTTCAAGTTTTTTAACCCCCTATCCGGGCGAGTCGAATATGATGACGCCTACCTCAAAGATATGGGCGAAGTGGTGCAAGACATTGGCTCACATCAGCGGCGACTGTTTGCTATTTTTGAAGATGGACGCCCCTGGCCCGCTGAAGGGTGGGAAGAGATTTCCACCTATCGGGATATTGTTGAATTTATGCCCGATGCGTTTCAGTGGGGTCCATTAATTTTTGCTCACAATACCCCCGGATTGCAGAAATTTTGGGATAAGAAATGGCGTCGCGTCTGTGATGTGATGCAGGTTGGCGAAAACTGGATTACTGGCTGTGGAAACCATGACACCTTACGCCGAGGAACTCAGGTAGAACCCGGATTACCGATTAATTGGAATTTGGGGAAAAGTTTACCGGAAGTGTTGAATACGGCGTATAATAATCCGGCGGTGACGTTATGGGTGTATGGGTTTAGTCCCGGTTTACCGATGGACTTTATTAACTGTACCCTGGAATCCGCCTGGGGCTTTTTCCGCAATACCGATGATCGCTATGGGGTAAAAGTGGCGGCGGAAGAAGCCGGATTTTTGGATTGGCAGGTGGAAAAGTATGTGTATAATGACCAAGACACTATTTTCCCCCGGCTAAAGCAAATGGGATTCCGCCAAATTGATGAATTACGTCAGTTTATGCGGGGACTTTATGACGCCATTGAAGAAACGAATTATGATTTAGAAGAAGTGGCAAGTTTATGTCAGCGTTATCTGGGGGCGGAGTCAGAGAAAGAAGACGTTAAACAGGAAGCAACGCAGCGGAAATCAGCGGCACAATTACAGAAGCTAAATGTACCAGAAAAATCCCAGGTATTAACTGAGTTAGATGTCGGGAAACTGAAGGTATTTGCTAGGGCGTTTATGGAAGATATGCACCAAGCTTGTAATGTATGGAATTATGAGGAGTATTTGGTGCCAGAATTAGCGGCGTTTAATTTAACCCTGCGGCGTTTCCGTCATGATCATCCCTGGCTGCGGCATAATTTATCGGGGTTGGATCGGTTTAATCGGATTAGTGAGGAAAACTATACCCTATTCTATGGCTTACGCACACAACCGACAGAAGAGGGGGCGAGTGACAAGCCGTATCAGATGGCGATGGTGTCTCACATGGGTGGTGATCCAGTTACCGTGACGCTGGGAGACTGGCTGCAACTGGATTTGGACGAATGGCAGATTGCGATCGCCTCTCCGGGATTGGAGGTGAGTGATCTGCGATCGTTTGAGTTACGAGATACCCAGGCGTTACTATTAGAACGAGTAAGTTAAGGGCAATGTCCGTTCGTTCGTAGTAGGCACTTTAGTGCCAAAAGCGCTAAAGCGCTTACTACAAACTGGAGGAATGGCAGATTGCGATCGCCTGCTTTGAAGCCGCCTTACAAGTCTATACCCGTGACGCCTTTCCCACCAATTGGGCAGATACGCAAAACAATCTGGGTACAGCGTATTTATACCGAATCCAGGGAGAGAAGGCAGAGAATATAGAACGGGCGATCGCCTGCTTTCAAACCGCCCTGGAAATCTGTACCCGTGAGGACTATCCCACCGATTGGGCAGATACGCAAAACAATCTGGGTACAGCCTATGGGGATCGAATCCGGGGAGAACCTGCTGAGAATCTAGAACGAGCGATCGCATCCTATCACGCCGCCCTAGAGGTTTACAGTCGTGACACCTTTCCCCAGCAATGGGCAATGACACACAATAATCTGGCGACTGCCTATAGTCACCGGATCAAGGGAGACAAAGCCGAGAATCTAGAAAAGGCGATCGCATCTTATGAAGCTGCCCTACAAGTCTACACCCGTGAGGATTTTCCCAGCTATTGGGCGAGTACCCAGACAAATCTAGCGGCTGTCTGTTTGAAGCGCATTTGGGGAGAGAAGGCGGAGAATATAGAACTTGCCATTGCTATCTGTGAAGAGGTTCTAGAGGTTTATACCTTTGAGGCGTTTCCCCTCAATTGGGCAGAGACTCACCATCATTTGGGGAATGCCTACAGCCAGCGAATTTGTGGCGAAAAGAAACAAAATCGAACAAAAGCTATAGCCTGTTATAAAACTGCCCTAGATGCTTACAATCCCGATGATTTTCCTGATCAATGGGCAG
>CAZNNK010000814.1:0-3565 GCA_964574085.1 uncultured Coleofasciculus sp. | reverse complement strand
ATTGTAGATTGAGCAGCCGAGCCATATTCAACTACCCTTCAGCAGGACAGAAAAGGGAACTTTTCCCTCAAACTCTCACTGAAAAGGACAGAAAAGTGAATTTAATTATCTGCCCTTTACTGGTATTGAACGCACCCGTCTAGAAAGACTAATCTGGTTTTAAAAGCAGTTGAGATTAGAAACAAAAAATGCAAAACTTATTAACAGTAAACAGCGGTGATGAGGACATAGCCATCTCTAACATGAGTGGACACCTCGATTGTTCTAAAGTCGAAACCCATACGGTAGAGCCAACCTTACCGTATCTAATCGACAAGATAACAGACATCGCCGTTGCCAACCAAGATGCTGGGCTGCTTATTGCAGGTGCTATCGGAACATCGGCTGTTCTTTACGTGGTGGCAGATGCAGCTGCCAAGCTCATTAAGGTTTTGCGGAGCGGCAATCAGGTGTAGATAGCAAATAGGGGAGCGTCTAGCTCCCACTCGACCGCTACCACTGGCAACTGCGACGCAACTGTTAGAGCCAACTATTAACACACCCCAGGTGAAGTTGGGGTAAGCCTATGGTTGGGGCTTGGACACAATATAACACCTGTCATTGCCTTAGCTTGAAAGATAACTAAGACAGCGACAGGTGTTAAACTCAAATTCTTTGAACCGTTTAGAACAGACCCAAAGTAAACGATTTGTCAATGGGGAACGTCGCGCCAATACCCATCCACAGCGTAACCAGGGTACCAATCATAAAGACAGTGGTTGCCACTGGGCGGCGGAAGGGGTTTTGGAACTTGTTGACGTTTTCGATAAAGGGAACCAGGATTAGACCAAGTGGAATCGCTCCCGTTAACGCAATCCCCAAGAGTTTATTGGGAACAACGCGCAGAATTTGGAATGAAGGATAGAGATACCATTCCGGTAGGATTTCTAGGGGAGTGGCAAACGGATCAGCGGGTTCGCCAACCATAGCTGGATCGAGGACAGCTAGAGCAACGCAGAGCGCGATTGTCCCCATAATCACGATTGGAAAGGTGTAAAGCAGGTCATTGGGCCAAGCGGGTTCACCGTAGTAGTTGTGACCCATGCCTTGAGCCAGTTTTTCGCGTAATTTGGGATCGCTGAGATCCGGCTTTTTCAGAATTGACATGATTTTAAATGTCCTTAATCACCAAAGATTAGCACGTCTTTGCCGGGAATTGCACTCACTTTAGAGGGGACCGGAGATACCCTGCTTACGAATCATGATAAAGTGCAGCAGCATGAAGACGGCAATGAGCCAAGGAAGAACAAAGGTGTGCAGGCTGTAGAAGCGAGTCAGGGTGGCTTGACCAACACTTTGACCGCCACGAATGAGTTCAACGATTAAGGAACCCACTACAGGAATCGCGTCAGGAACACCGGAGACGATTTTGACCGCCCAGTAGCCCACTTGATCCCAAGGTAGAGAGTATCCTGTCACGCCAAAGGAAACGGTAATGACTGCTAAGATTACGCCTGTTACCCAGGTCAATTCCCGTGGCTTTTTGAATCCGCCCGTCAGATAAACCCGGAAAACGTGCAAAATCATCATTAGCACCATCATACTGGCAGACCAGCGATGGACGGAACGGATCAGCCAACCAAAGTTGACATCCGTCATGATGTACTGTACAGACGAAAATGCCTCTGTGACCGTTGGTCTGTAGTAAAAGGTCATGGCAAATCCAGTAGCGAACTGGATAATAAAGCAAACCAGAGTAATTCCACCGAGACAGTAGAAGATATTAACGTGGGGAGGAACGTACTTTGATGTTACGTCTTCAGCTAATGCCTGAATTTCTAGACGCTCCTGAAACCAGTTAAAAGCTTTTGATTCAGTTACCTGCTTAGAAAACATGAAGCCAGAATTTTTAGAAGGATATTGCTGTTTGCGTGTGAGCTAATCCTGGATAGGGTTAAGTCTACCAGGAAATGAGATAGCTCTGGGACTAGCGTGTTGAATACCGCTGGGGCGGAATCTTTGTATCGGGAACACTGACCCGATTTGAAATTGCTCTATGAGAAATGTAACATAACTTGACAAGAGTAGTCCTTTGTCATTCGTCATTCGTCATTCGTCATTGGTCATTCGTCCTTTGTTGAGGAAATCGCTTCCCCAGCTCCCCCAGCTCCCCATCTCCCCCATCTCCCTCGGAAAACTGTGCAGTTGGCACACTTATTTTTCCAGACTTTGCCAAACTAGATAAATGAGAGCATCAAAGCCTAGCGTTAATTTTTGTTGAGTTATGCCAAAACGATCATTCTGGGTTGGACTGATAATCCTTTGCCAAATTGTCCTGCTATGGGTGGGGTGGACTCCCTCAGCTTCAGCATCGACTCAAGAACAACAACTATTTTCCGAAGCGTGGCGGATTGTCTCGCAAGCGTATGTGGATGACTCCTTTAACGAGCAAAACTGGTGGCTGGTGCGCCAGAAAACTCTGAAGAAGGATTTAAAGAACCGTGATGCCACATATAAGGCAATTGAAAAGATGTTGGCAAGTCTGGATGATCCCTACACGCGACTGCTGAAACCGAGTCAATATCGCAGTCTTAAGGTGAATACATCGGGTGAATTGTCGGGTGTTGGGTTACAAATTGCCTTGGATGAAGAAACCGGACAATTAGCTGTTGTCGCGCCCATCGCTGGATCTCCCGCCGAGGAAGCTGGAATTCAACCACGCGATCGCATTGTGGCAATTGATGGCGAAACCACAACCGCCTTAACCCTTGATGAAGCCGCCGCCCGGATGCGTGGACCCGTTGGCACAAGTGTTACCCTCTCGATTCAGAGTAAAGACGAAGAACCTAGAGTGATTGAACTCGTGCGCGATCGCATTGCCCTCAATCCAGTTTATGCCGCACTCGATTCTGAATCCAACCGTGTTCCGATTGGCTACATTCGTCTC
Organism: uncultured Coleofasciculus sp.; assembly: GCA_964574085.1. GTDB lineage: Bacteria > Cyanobacteriota > Cyanobacteriia > Cyanobacteriales > Coleofasciculaceae > Coleofasciculus. Next base: position 639 of record CAZNNK010000814.1, on the reverse strand, counting down.
ACCCAATTTAGCGCTAATGCGCCCACGGAAGTCGCTAATGCCATTAACCAACTCGAACAAGAGGGAGCCGATGCCTACATTCTCGATCTGCGGAATAATCCCGGCGGTTTATTGCAGGCGGGTTTAGACATTGCGCGTCTCTGGCTGGATCGGGGCACTATTGTCTATACCGTTAATCGCAATGGTATGATGGGCAGTTTTGATGCCTATGGACAGGCAGTTACAGAAGCACCGTTAGTGGTATTAGTCAACCAGGGAACTGCTAGTGCCAGTGAAATTTTAGCGGGCGCACTTCAAGATAATGGTAGAGCAGAACTTGTCGGGGAACGAACCTTTGGGAAAGGGTTAATTCAGTCCTTGTTTGACTTATCCGATGGATCAGGTTTAGCCGTAACCGTTGCCAAGTACGAAACTCCTAATCATCGAGATATCAACAAGTTAGGGATTACGCCGGATTGGGAGGTGTCTCTTGATCCGATTCCTGTGACTCGTGCGGGTACAGCCTCAGATCGACAATATCAAGCCGCCGTGGAGTTATTGACGGGGGATTCTGTCTTAGCTGCTAAAGCCGCATAAGTCAAAGATGGGGGAGCTGGGGGAGCCTAACAGGTGTAGGTTTTTTATTTTAGGGTGGAGACA
>CAZNNK010000813.1:0-3567 GCA_964574085.1 uncultured Coleofasciculus sp. | reverse complement strand
CAGCAATACCCTCAACTCCAACTCGAGTTTGGTGAACCCCTTGGCGCAACTCCCCAGTTAGCGGAGTTAATCTTAGATGTAACCAGACAGAGGGTGTAGTCCCGTTATAAGTAGGTGGACACAATTAAAGTTAACGGTTGAGATTAGGCAACAGGGATCAGACTACACTGAAAATGACCCCGAACGGATGCTTTAGGGCGATAAGCCAGGTGCTAGGCTACCATGATCGATCAGGTCTTCAATAATCGTTATCGCGTTGTCAGGATTTTAGGCTCAGGTGTCTCAGGATTAATTTACCTAGCCGCCGATACTCGCCATCCCGATTGCCCAGTTTGCGTAATTCGACAACTCAAGTTGCCCACAAAAAACCCTCAGGCACTTCGTAGTCTGCAATTTCTCTTAACTCATAAATCGGAAACCCTGGAACGGTTGGCACAAACCAACCAAAATCCAGAACTATTAAATTACTTTGTCGAAAATAAAAAATTTTATCTCGTCGAAGAATATATTCCCGATCATCCCTTAACTACGCTGAAAAAGTCCGGTCAACAGCCCAAGGACGATCAGGGCTTAATCCGGTTTCAAGAAATGCTAACCTTAGCAGGTAAGCCCCCTGAACCCGAAGTAGAATCCCCCCTGGTATCCACCTCGACCCAAACATCCATTGCTGATTCTGGCAATTGGGAAATATTTCCCGAAAAACCAGTACCGAAGCCGACAAATCAATCCAGACGGAAGCGATGGCATTGGCTCATTTTGGCAGGAGGAATCAGTTTAGCAATTGGAATTGGATTAATTGGGCTGCTAAGACAAAATCCAGACCGAGCCAAAGCGCAAGAGTTTTTAGATCAGGGCATTGAACAACTCAAAAGTGGTAATGTGCAGGGCGCAATTGAGGCGTTTGATCAATCAATTCAGCTTAATCCTAACAACCCATTAGCGTATGGAAATCGGGGAATGGCTTATGATGATTTGGGAGCGCATCAAGCCGCTATTGAAGACTACACTAAACTGATCGAGCTTGATCCCAGTAATACAGAGGCTTACTATCAGCGAGGACTAGCCCGTTACGATTGGGAAGATTGGCAAGGCGCTGTAGAAGACTTTACCGAATTAATTCAACGAAAGTCCAATGATGCTCAAGCCTACTACCATCGCGGAATTACCCACTACCAACTAAACCAGTATCAAGCCGCGATTGACGATCTCGATCAGGCAATTCAACTCAATCCTAAAAATGCCCAAGCTTTCGCGGCGCGAGGATTAGTGCTGAGTGCGATGGGTAATCAACAAGACGCCATGGCAGATTATACGCAAGCCATTGAGTTAAATCCCAATGATGCTAAGGCTTATTACAATCGAGGCAGAACCCGATTTCATTTGGCAGACTATCAGGGGGCTGTAGACGATTATACCCAGGCGATCGCCATTGACCCAACAGATAGTATGGCTTACACAAATCGCTGTCAGGCAAAGTTTAACCTGGGAAACTATCGAGACGCGATCGCAGATTGTACGGAGGCGATTACGCTGAATCCAAATAACCACATCGCTTACAACAATCGCTGTATTGCCCACTTAAATCTTAAAGAGTATCAACCAGCGCTCAAAGATTGCAGCCAATCGATTCGTATTGAACCCAGTTATGAGAATGCTTATATTAATCGGGGGGAAATTCGGCGTAAATTAGGTGATAACCAAGGAGCGCTCGAAGATTACACCCAAGCCATCCGACTCAATCCCAAAAACAGCGTCGCCTACACCAATCGCGCCCGTGTCCGCCGAACCTTTGGCGATAATCCTGGCGCTCTAGACGATTATACCAAAGCCATTCAACTCAATCCCAATAATGCCTTTGCTTACTCGGGTCGAGGATTAACCCATGCTGAACTAGGGAATACAATGGAAGCGATTAACGACTTAGAGCAAGCCTCTAAGCTGCATCTCGACAACGGCAGAATTGATCAATATAATGAAGCGCAGCTCCAACTTAAGAGACTGCGCTAAATAAGTTGTCATTCGTCATTTGTCATACTCGCTTCCCTTGAGAAGCAAGCTACGTCATTTGCTGGACTCACATATAGGAGCTAGCTCACTTTTCTTGGTGTAGATCTCTGTTAAATGCAGCCAAAGGCTCCAAGGCAGAAAGTTCTAAAGACAAACAACCTGAGTGATAATACCACATTGCATTCAAACATATAACTTTCTCTCCCCGCTTCCCCTGCTCCCAGACGTGCCACGGCACGTCTCTACTCCCCCTGCTCCCCCTGCTTTTCCTACGGTGTATCCACAAAAAATTGTCACATAATTACCGATCAATGATTTGAGCATAAGTCACCATAAAACTAGACCTTGAGGTTTAATGACCATCAACCATGAGTACCAAACGCCTGCGTATTGCTATATCGGGAATCCTTGCCACTGTTACTGCGATTGGTGCTACGACTCTCCATGCGATCGCACCGATTGACTGGCTGAATCTCTGGCTAGGCTCAACCGTTGTAGTGGCTCAAGATATTGATGAACAAATTAATATCCAGGTTTATCAACAAGCCAGTCCAGCAGTGGTTTCCATTGATACGGTAGAGGGTACAGGGAGTGGCAGTATTATTAGCGCCGATGGATTAGTCCTCACCAATGCTCATGTTGTCGCAGGTTCCCCTACAGTTACAGTAACCCTAGCGGATGGCAGACGCCTGAGTGCGGATGTGGTGGCGTTTGGGGAGAATGGTTTAGATTTAGCGGTTCTCAAAATTCGCACTCCCAGCAATTTACCGACGATTTCTCTGGCTCCTCGTCCCGTACAAGTTGGACAACGGGCATTTGCTATCGGCAATCCCTTTGGCAGGTATCAAGGCACGTTTACCGTAGGGATTGTTAGCCGTATCGACCAACAACGGGGCTTAATTCAAACCGATGCCACGATTAACCCAGGAAATTCTGGCGGTCCCCTACTGAATAGTCAAGGTGAATTAATTGGGGTAAATACAGCGATTTTAGGCAGTCCTAGCGGCGGGAATCTGGGGATTGGCTTTGCGATTAGCATCGATAGAATTCGCCCGTTTCTGGCGGCTGTAGGCAATGGACGTGCGTCCCAGACGGTGCAGCAGTCCAGCCCCTCTCCGACTCACCGTCCCCCCCAACCCTTAGCCCTCAATGGTACAGTGATTCCCGGTCGGCTGGATCAGGGAAGTCATGTTTTAGCAGACGATAACAGCTTTTTTGACATCTATGCCTTTGAAGGCAGAGCGGGTCAGCAGGTGCAAATCGATATGACCAGTGGGGAAATCGATTCTTATTTAATTTTGCTTGATCCCAATGGCAATGATTTAGCCCAAGATGATGATAGTGGTGGTGGTACGAATGCCCGATTATTTGTCACTTTACCCAGCGATGGGATTTATTTGTTAATGGCAAACGCTTATGAAGCCGGACAAACCGGATCATATAATTTACGGGCGGTGGCGATCGGGGGAAATTCAGTGACGCGGGATTCTCGTTGGTGATAAGTCAGGGTGTCGGGTGTCGGGGAGATGGGGGAGATAGGGAAGATGGGGAAGATGGGGG
>CAZNNK010000812.1:0-3568 GCA_964574085.1 uncultured Coleofasciculus sp. | reverse complement strand
ATTGATTCCCTAAACCCGCCCCTACGATTGATTCCCTAAACCCGCCCCTACGATTGATTCCCTAAACCCGCCCCTACGATTGTCCCTAAACCCGCCCCTACACATGACAAATGACGAATGACAAATGACAAATGACAAATGACAAATTCTAACGCCGTCTTCTTCCCATTGAACGCCGACTGCTGCCAAAACTGCTACCAAAACTACCGGGGCGATTCATTCGCGTCGAACTGGATTTATTAGAACGGCGCAAATTACTAGACCCGAAACCTGAACCTGTCGCCCGATTACCTTTTTGGCGATTTTTGCGAGCCGTTGCAGAGGTATTCGATGAGCGTCTTAATTGACCTGTACTGCGGAACGTTTGACGATTTTTTACCGCAGGTGGGGGTTGATTATGACGGGCTTGATATCGGTCTACCGCTTGCGAGTAAGTGCTTCCATATCCACCATATCCAGTCATAATTCCACCGGGTTGATACATAGGGGGTACATAATAGCTGGGTCGAAATAATAAACTCCCCAAGGCTTGACCCGCCATAGCACCTGCAAATGGTGTCCAAAAACTGGATTCCCGCCGTACAATTACCGTTTCCGGTTGACCCGTTTGCGGATTCGTTTGGGTTTCGGTAACGTTATGCACATATTCAATCCGAAAATCTTCACTTAAGTGCATATCGGCTTGACCATTTTCGATTTGCACGTATGTTTTTTCACCCGCCGCGAGTTCCTCATCGGTGAGACGGGCTAAGCGCAAATCGGGACTACGCAACACAGGGGGTGTACCAGGTGGTGTATTTAGCAACATCAGGCTATATTCACCACTGACATCATCATAAGTGGCTTGCTGAACCGGATATTTCCCATCACTGAACTGCTGGTCATTTGAGGTAACATTGACCGTCTGATTTGGGCTTTGGGCGACAGAAGGCGAACCACAGGCTAGGGTGGTTAGACACAATGCCAAAGACATGAAAATGATAATAAATTTTCGCAGCATATCAGAACATTATTGAATTGGGTGATTCATTGGGGATTCAACTTATCCCATGCTTTGCTAAAATAGCACAATGCAACAGATTACAGGGACAACCAAACTCTTAGGCGTAATTGGTCATCCGGTGGAGCATTCTCTATCACCAATTATGCACAATCGCGCGATCGCACAGTTGGGTGTGGATTATGTCTATCTCCCTCTCCCCGTCAAACCAGAGGATTTAGCTGTCGCCGTGGCGGGGTTTGCGGCGATGGGGTTGCAAGGCTTTAATATCACGATTCCCCATAAGCAAGCCATTATCCCCCTCTTAGCCGAGGTATCCGATATCGCCCAACTGGTGGGTGCGGTGAACACGGTTTGGCGTACCGATACAGGCTGGAGTGGGACAAATACTGATGTCTTAGGATTTATCGCCCCCTTGAACCAATATCCGCGAGATTGGCATCGAACCAAGGCAGTAGTATTAGGCTATGGTGGTGCAGCCCGTGCTGTTGTCGTCGGTTGTATGCAATTAGGGTGTCCGGAGATTTGGGTTGTTGGTCGCAATCCAGATAAACTCAATCAGTTCCAGCAAAGTTGGGCAAATACTCCTCTATCTCCGATTCTCCAGGCGTATCCCTGGGAAGAACTCCCAAAATTACTACCCCAAGCCGATTTACTCGTAAATACAACCCCTGTTGGGATGCATCCTCACGTCGATCAATCTCCTGTCGATGAAGAAATAATACAGAAATTACCCAAAGGTGCGATCGCCTATGACTTAATCTACACCCCCAATCCCACCAAATTTCTCCAACAAGCCAAACAACAAGGCGCAAATCCCATTGACGGCTTAGAAATGTTAGTCCAACAAGGTGCAGCCGCCTTAGAGATTTGGGTAAAACAAACACCACCCGTTGAGATCATGCGAGAATCCCTACAACAAAAATTAGGCTTGTAGGCTTGTAGTTGCGCTTTAGCGCCTCAAATGTTTGCATCGTTTACGACAAACACCGAAAATAATACCAAGTATTAGTAGCGAGCAAGATGCTCGCACTACCATGATTTCGTCATTATTGACCTTAAGATTTAAATGCCGAGCAGCTTAAATAAAAAACGTAACGCCTCAACAATTTGGTTCACCGCATCCTCCTGAACAAAATGCCCCGCACCTGAAAGAATAACCGTTTTAGACTTCTGAAAAACCTGCTGAAAACGCAGACGCTGACTCACCCGAAACGCCGGATCACGATCGCCCCACAAAATCAATGCTGGCTTATCCGCCAAACGAGAGAGACTTTGGCTAACCTGTTGCAGAAATAAACCACTTTTAAGAATCTCTCTAGCAAAAATGTGAGTCGGTTCCCTGGAACTTGGCGTCGGGAAGGGAGCGCGATAATGGTGCATGAGGACGCGATCGCAACACTGGCGCTGGATTCCCACCGGAATGATCCAATTCACAAAAGCGTTGAAACGGCGAATCAAGACACCACCCAGCGCACCTCCAAAGAATCGGGAAAATCCGGCTAACAGTAGGTTATCATCAACAGCCCAAGCAAACGTATTCGCGATCGCAAACCCCCGGAAACGCTGCGGTTGTTTTCCCGCCACACCCAAACCAATGGGTCCTCCCCAGTCGTGGACGAACAAAATCATCTCTTGCAAGTCAAGTTGATTAATAAACTCCTCGATAACCCATGAATGTTCTTCAGGAGTGAACCCATATCCCGCCGCCGCTTCGGAGAGTCCAAACCCTGGATAATCAACAGCAACACAGCGAAAATCCGTTTTTAAGTCAGCAATAATATGGCGATAGAGAAAAGACCAGGTAGGATTGCCATGCAAAAATAAAAGGGTAGCACCATTGCCTTCATCAACATAGTGAACCCGATGACCTTCAATCTCAACAAAGCGAGACGTGAACGGAAATTGGCGGCGGTCAAGCCAGGGGGGATGGCGGTTGTCACGGGGAAGGGTTTCTATCATTGGCGATTAATTAAAGGCTTAACTTTTTCAGCCACGGCTGATGCGCCAGCTTGTTTTTCCGGTTGGCGAGTATACCAGTAAGCCCAAGCAATTAACACCGCTTGAAAGGGTAGCCGAATCCAATAAAACAATTGACTGTGGGGAATTCCTTCAATCTTGATATTGTTCAGTGTCAGGTAGATATTGGCAGGAAATACCGCAATAAACAGAGCAATCAGTCCCCAAGCGGCGGCGACGCTAACAAATGGAATCATTAAGCCAATACCGCCGATAATCTCGAAGAATCCGCTTACATAGACGGAAGTCAATGGCGGAAAGGGTGGCGGAACGATGCGGGCATATTGTTCGGGTTTCAGGAAATGGGTGATACCGACGATGATGATACACACCGCCAGAACACCCCGAAGGATTTCTTTACGGCGATAACTGTTGTCAGGTGATTGAGACATAAGGAATAGAGGAAACTCACGATCCCAGGATAGAGAGTGCGATCGCGATCGTGCGTCTATCCATAGTTGAATGACACGGAAATAAGCATTAGGGAATCGTCGAAACCTTTGATCTACCGTAGGGTGGGCATTGCCCACCAGCTTTAAGTCAGTGGCA
>CAZNNK010000811.1:0-3580 GCA_964574085.1 uncultured Coleofasciculus sp. | reverse complement strand
CCTCAATCCCTAAGCCAAGATAGCGTAACCATTGAAATTGTCGAAGGTGGAATCGAAGAGATTCAAGTCAATGGACTACGCCGCCTGCGTCCCAACTACGTGCGATCGCGGATTGCGGTGGCGAATCCCAAACCCCTGAATGTGCCGCATCTACTGGAATCCCTGCGTCTTTTGCAACTCGATCCCCTGATCGAAAATATCTCGGCGGAACTCTCAACCGGTTCTGGACCTGGTACCAGTTTACTCATTGTTGATGTTATTGAAGCCAACACTTGGAGTTACCAACTGTTTGCTAACAATGGGCGTTCCCCCAGTGTGGGGAGTTTCCGGCGCGGGGCGTCCATCACCCAAGCCAACTTACTCGGATTCGGTGATGGCGCAACACTCAGTTATACCAATACTGATGGTAGCGACGAGATTGAATTTAACTACACCCTACCCGTTAATCCGCGTAATGGCACGGTTCGCTTTAGCTTTAGCAATACCTCCAGCGAGATTATTGAAGATCCATTTAACTTTCTCGATATCCAATCCGACTCCACCAGCTTTGACCTGACGTTTCGTCAACCCCTCATAGAAACGCCGACTCAGGAATTGGCAGTGGGTTTAACCGCGTCCCGACGCAATACCAAAACCGTTTTCTTAGAAGACTTAGTGGGAGAAGAAGTGGGTTTTCCCTCACTAGGGGCTGATGAAGATGGAGAGATTCGCGTTTCCGCCCTGCGATTTTTTCAAGAGTGGACTCAACGAGGGGCGAGTGAAGTCTTTGCCCTACGCTCTCAGTTTAATTGGGGTCTAGGTCTGTTTAATGCCACCGTCAATGATGATGCGCCGGATAGTCTCTTCTTTTCCTGGCGAGGTCAAGCCCAGTGGGTGAGACTCTTAGCCCCGGATACGTTACTCGTTCTTCAGGGTGATATTCAACTGGCGGCTCAAGACTTGTTACCCGTTGAGCAGATTGGGCTAGGGGGTCTAGGGAGTGTGCGCGGCTATCGCCAAGATATTCGACTCACCGATAATGGTGCCTTTGCGTCGGCTGAGGTGCGGCTGCCCATTTTACGCATTCCTGAGTGGGATGGTGTTTTACAGGTGACTCCCTTTGTGGATGTTGGCACAGCCTGGAATAACGGTGAGATCGATGATCCTGATCCCAGTAGTTTGGCATCGTTAGGGTTGGGACTACAATGGCAACAAGGCGATCGCATTACTGCTCGCTTAGACTGGGGGATTCCCTTGATTTCAGTTGATTCTGATGATGATACCCTGCAAGAAAATGGCGTATATTTTTCAATAACGATTAATCCGTTTTAACGGAATTCTTATAGTAATGATTGATCATCCTTTTATTATTTCGACTCAATTCCTCAAAGAACACCTCGATGATCCGCAAGTGGTCGTCATCGATTGCCGTTTTGCCCTTGCTGATCCGCAACAGGGATATCACCAGTATCAGACGAGTCACATTCCGGGAGCGTATTACTTGGATTTGAACCAAGATCTATCCGCCCCCGTGGAACGTCATGGCGGGCGTCATCCCTTACCGGATCTCAACCAGATTGCCCAAAAACTTGCCGCGATTGGGGTTAGATTCGGTGAAACCTTAGTCGTGGCTTATGATGATTCCCGCTTCGCGTTTGCGGCGCGTCTGTGGTGGTTACTGCGTTACCTGGGACATGATCGCGTGGCGGTATTGGATGGTGGCTGGGGTGCATGGCAATCCCAGGGGTATCCGGTAACTGATGTGATACCAGACCCTCAACCGGGGCAGTTTGTGCCGCAAGTGCGTTCTGACTGGGTGGTTGATATCAACGGGGTCAAAACTAGGAAAGAGTTACCAGAGGTGGCTTTAGTTGATTCACGGGCACGCGATCGCTATTCAGGGGAGAATGAACCGATTGACCCGATTGCGGGACATATCCCTGGGGCGATGAATTACCCTTGGCAAGAGGTCACGAATACTCAAGGTTATCTCCACTCCCCCGATCAGCAAAAACAGCGATGGCAGGATATCCAAGATAAATCAGATATTATTGTCTATTGTGGCTCTGGAGTCACCGCCTGTGTGAATCTCTTATCCCTGGAATTAGCCGGAATGGGACAGGGTAAGCTTTATGCAGGAAGTTGGAGCGACTGGTGTTCCTACTTACCAGAAACCTCTGCATGAAGCTTACTTGAGTCGGCAACAGAGGTAGGTTGGGTCTCATTCCTCGACCCAACAACAGCTCCCATGAGTCAGTTGGGTTTCATCCAAAATCTGCTACAGCTAATAGGTTGGTGTTATCCTCAACCCTGAGGATAGCTTAAAGATAGTTCCCTGTCTACGTCCTATCGAGTCGCCAAGGTTTTCTCAAGCAGAGAGAAATCTAGCGACAGGAGTTTCTTTGCCAGGAGATTGAACTTGGAGGTGAGAGAGTAAGAAAATTTAGATGGCGCTAAAACGCTTAGGAATGACACCGCTAGACTAACTATCAGCCAATATTTAGATAAAAATTGCTAAAATAAGAAGTTCACTTAAATTTTCCCAAACTATTAGGTCTTAGTTTATATGCCTTGCTCGATGAACCGTATTTCTATTTTTGTTGACGGGAATAATATGTTCTATGCTCAACAAAAAAATGGCTGGTTCTTTGATCCGAAGCGGGTCTTAGAATATTTTAAAAAAGAACCCCATATTGTTCTGGTCAACGCATTTTGGTATACCGGATTAAAAGATCCTCAAGATCAGCGCGGGTTTAGAGATGCTCTAATTAGTCTAGGTTACACCGTCCGAACTAAAATTTTAAAAGAGTATTATGATGATAGTTCGGGTCGCTATTCCCAAAAAGCGAATCTTGATATAGAAATTGTCGTTGATATGTTTAATACTGTAGAACAGTATGACCGAGTTATTCTCTTTAGTGGCGATGGTGATTTTGAACGGGCGATCGAGTTGTTGCGTTCAAAGAATACTCATATTACCGTCGTATCAACGGAAGGAATGATTGCTAGAGAATTAAGAAATGCAACAGATCGGTATATCGATTTAAATGATATACGTGATTACATCGAGAAAATGGATTCTTGATTTGATGAGACAAACTAACCCTGATTATTTGACCCATTACCAAGATTAACGACATTCTGACTGGAGACAATCAAATGAACAAACAACCCAATCGAATTATTATTTTTGATACCACGCTTCGCGATGGCGAACAGTGTCCCGGAGCCACTTTAAATGTCGAGGAGAAACTAACGATCGCACGGCAACTGGCACGACTTGGTGTAGATGTGATTGAAGCCGGATTCCCTTATGCCAGTGTCGGTGACTTTGAGGCAGTGCAAAAGATTGCCCAAGCCGTTGGTGGCGAGTCGGGACCAACAATATGTGGGTTAGCCCGAGCCACTCGTCAGGATATCGAAGCGGCGGCGAATGCCCTGAAACCCGCTGCCCATGGGCGAATTCATACGTTTATCGCCACATCTGATATTCATCTCCAATATAAACTGAAAAAGACCAGACAAGACGTATTGGCGATCGCTTCTACCCATCTGACGCTGCCGACGACTATTCGTGGGTAGTGTGGGGGGGGGGGGGGGG
>CAZNNK010000810.1:0-3581 GCA_964574085.1 uncultured Coleofasciculus sp. | reverse complement strand
GATGGGGGAGTTAACTCAAAACTCAAAACTCTCGCATTTCCCCCATCCCTAATTACCAATCCCTAATCACTCTTCATCGCCAGATTTAAATTGGTCTACTCGTTCTAACTGCCAGAGAATCTGATTGCCTTCACGCCGCACTCGCGAGACAATCCAGTTGCGCCAGGGCCAATGATCTCCCCGACTGGTGACGGCACTGGCATTGATATCCATTAAATCGGCGAGTTCGGAACTACTAATCAAATAGCCCTCACCAGCGATTTCATCAGCAATGCGTAGGGTTTCGATTAAGTTGCTCAGTTGGGCAACTCTTACTTCGCGGGGTAACTCGTCATTGGAACTGTTGGGTGAATCGGGTATTTCTATCATGGGTTTTTCTGATGTAGGAAGGACCTGTGGTACATCTTTGTAACCTACCTCAAAAGTGGTCTTTTCTTCTGATACCCCTGTTACGGGTGTCTCCTGGGGTAAGGTGGGAGAGGTGAAAGTCCCAACTTCGACCAGTTGTGTTAGTCTAGGGGATTTACCGTTGGCAAAGGCAGTCGCAATTTGATCACAACGTTCGTTGCCTTGATTACCACTATGTCCCCGTACATGCTGCCAAGTGACCCGGGGAGAATTGACCGCATCCAGTTTTTCCCATAAATCTTGATTTAAAACGGCTTTTCCCTGCGAGGTTTTCCAGCCTTTCTTTTTCCAGCCCTTAATCCATTTGGTAATGCCGTTCTTGACGTATTCGCTATCGGTATAGAGGGTAATTGGCTGTGTTTGTCCAGATTTCTGAAGCAGCATCAGGGCTTCAATCGCGGCTAAGAGTTCCATACGGTTATTGGTGGTTTGTGCCGTAGCCCCCCCAATTTCATGCACAGAACCATCGGTAAAATAGACAACCGTACCCCAGCCACCGGGTCCGGGATTGCCAGTACAGGCTCCATCTGTATAAACACTTTTGATTTGACGAGTGACAGGCATTGTTTTGGTTTATAAGTAAACTCCTAACTGGTTGTAGCAGAGTTCGTACCCTATCGGCACGACGGGTGCTTAAGGGGAAGCCACGCCCTGGCTGATCCTTCGCTTCGCTCAAGGACATGGTTTTGAGTTAGGATCTCAAGTGACTATGATTGATAGTACAATTGTTCATCTCATTGGGGAACAGGTGATTGGGGATTGGAGATTGGGATTGGGGAAGTTTTGACCCTTCGCTTTGCTAGTCGGGCATGGTGCGTGAGTTAACTCCCTCATCTTCCCTATCTCCCCCATCTTCCCTATCTCCCCCATCTCCCTCAACTCCCCCTTGTCTCCCTTACATCCTGAAGCCGCGTGAGTTACGAACCCCTCCATCACAAATATCGCCCTCAGACGTTTGCCGATTTGGTTGGTCAAGAAGCGATCGCGCAAACCCTCACGAATGCGATTTGTCAAGAAAAAGTTGCCCCGGCTTATTTGTTCTGTGGTCCGAGAGGTACGGGGAAAACCTCGTCAGCGCGGATTTTAGCCAAGTCCCTTAATTGTCTGACTACCGATAAGCCAACGCCTCAGCCTTGCGGAACTTGTGATGTTTGTCGCACGATCGCTCAAGGCACCGCCCTGGATATCACGGAAATTGATGCGGCGAGTAATACCGGGGTGGATAATATTCGGGAAATCATTGAACGCGCTCAATTTGCTCCCGTTCAATGTCGCTACAAGGTGTATGTGGTGGACGAATGTCACATGCTGAGTAGTGCGGCGTTTAATGCATTACTCAAAACCCTAGAAGAACCCCCCAATCATGTTATTTTTGTCTTAGCCACTACCGATCCCCAACGAGTTTTACCCACGATTATTTCTCGCTGTCAACGGTTTGATTTTCGCCGGATTCCCTTGGCGGCAATGGTCAAACATCTCCAGGATATTGCCAGCAAAGAACGCATTAATATTACAACAGAAGCGATTACCTTAGTGGCGCAAGTGGCGCAAGGGGGATTACGAGATGCCGAAAGTTTGCTGGATCAACTTAGCTTGTTAGCCGGGGAAATAACGGTTGAATGTATTTGGGATTTAGTCGGGGCAGTACCGGAACGAGACTTATTGGCACTCAGCCAAGCGATCACGAATAATCATGCTCAAGCCGTTCTCGACTGTTGCCGCAACTTAATGGATCGGGGACGAGAACCCTTAGTGGTGCTGCAAAATTTAGCCGGATTTTATCGGGATTTACTGATAGCTAAAACCGCCCCCAGTCGTCAAGATTTAGTCGCGGTTACACCACCAACTTGGAAACAGTTAGGTGAGTTGGCTGAATCGATGGATACGACAGATATTTTACGGGGACAGCAACATTTAAAAAGCAGTGAAGTCCAGGTTAAAAACACAACCCAACCCCGTCTGTGGTTAGAAGTTACCCTGTTAGGCTTATTACCTGACGCATTGCGCGTAGAATCGGCAAGTAGTCAGACGCGATCGCACTCCCAAACCAGTCAACCGAGAACCCCCCAGCCGCCAAACCCTCAACCTCGTTCTCAACCTCCCTCTCCACCCCCTGCGGCTGCACCTCCAACGCCAACCCCTCAACCTACTGCTTCAACCCCTGAGACTCAATCCCCCCCTCCAGTCCCATCCTCGCCCTCATCTGTGCCATCTGCCGATCATGAGACAGTTCCCGCTGTTCCCGTTTCAGAACAATCGGCGAATAACGAACAAATTTGGCAACAGATGCTTGACAATTTAGAACAGAATAGTGCCAAAGCATTATTACGTCAACATTGTCATTTATTTAGCTTTGATGGAACAGTCGCGCAGATAGGAATTACGTCTAAACCTCTATTGAAACTAGCACAAGATAAACTGCCAAATATTCAAGCTGCCTTTCAAAGAATCTATCAGAAAGACATCAAAGTCATGTTTAAAGTTGTAGGGACGACATCGGCTAAACCAACGGCGACGAATCGGGAGGCGGTTACACCGTCGCCGTCTAAATCACCCTCACCTGTAGAAGAGGACGAAGATCAGGACGATGGAAAAACTCAAGGAACCGTTATTCCCCAACCGGAACGTCAAATAGTCCAACCGAATGAAAGTTCGTCTAATCAGGCGGAGGAAACTCGATCCGTTTCTCTACCTCAACCTTCGATATCAGAACCTATAGATACTGGAGACTGGGATGAGGAGAAAATTAAAGATGCTGTAACGGCGCTAGAGAAATTTTTTAATGGTCATGTGATTAATCTAGAGGATGAATTGGATTTGCCTGCATCGGAGACAAGTTCATCCCCAGAAGCAACCAAGCCAACCCTACCTTCGCTTCAGTCACAGTCATTGAATGATACAGAGTCAATCACGATTCAAAATCAGCAAACACCAGAGACAACACCCAATAATTCGGTGCCACAATTAAGGCGATCGGATACCTTGAAATACGATGAAAATGGTGAGATTGAGTTTTGATTATGTTGGTAAGTTTGAGACACCATTGTAGAGACGCGCCATGGCGCGTCTCTACATAAATGATGTGTCCTAACCGCTATGGCGGTTGCTGTCATGCATTTAAATTGGGAATGGGTAGCGAGCAAGATGCTCAATGTAGCGAGCAAGATGCTCAA
>CAZNNK010000809.1:0-3581 GCA_964574085.1 uncultured Coleofasciculus sp. | reverse complement strand
GTAGAGACGTTGCATGCAACGTCTCTACAATCTATGGGGAAAGAAAATCAGTTTTGCCGTTCGCAGACCAAAACAGTACCTTTTTCCCCTCGTGTAATCCGTAATTCTTCATCTAGATAAAGCAGTTCCAGCTTACCCTTGGGAGATCGCTTCATTTTGAATGAGACTTCTCCTGTTTTATGATCCATTATTAAAGGCAAGCCGCCCCAATGTGTAAGCATACTTGCCATCCTCTCGCCGTTCTCCATCAGGAAAGTTAGGCGCATTAATTAATACCCAATTTCCATTGATGAGTGTTTCCTGGCGAGTAGGTGCGGCTGTGGGGTTGAGGGATATTAGTTGTTCAATTGCTGCGGCTACCGTCTCATGTTTAGTATCCCCTCCATAGGTTTGGAGGACATCTCTCAGCTTACTTTTGGCAGCTTTTCTATCGTGCGTTTCAATCGTATTCATTAGATATCCCTGTTTATTAATCTTCCTTTAATCGTTCCAAGAATACCTGATAGTTCTGAGACTGGGAACCAAATACATAGTCGGGTGACGTAATTGTCATGTCACTCCCACCCGTATTTCTTAGATGATTAACAGCCGCCAGCAACATTCTTTGCTCAACGACAATCGTCACCGCATACCAATCCTTGTCTTCCTTAGAATAAACTTTGGCAATCGTGGGTCCTCGTAACCCAGTTAAACCGCTCAATTCGCTATGATTGACCAAATAATCGCCAATCTCGTCGGCTGACTTACCGCGAACATTTGCCGTAACCGAGACATATTTTTTGGCATTCAGATTTGCCTCAATTAATTCCAAGATTGTTTTGGTTGTATCCAGTTTCGTGGGATCGTCTTGGATCAGGCGTTTATTGCCAATGAGACAGGCTTGGGACTTTAACAATGTGCCACCTGCAATCCGCTTCAAGCGGTTTTCGCGCAGGGTGGTTCCCGTACTGGTGACATCGGCAATCATGTCCGCATACCCCATGCTGGGTGCGGCTTCCATGGCTCCTTGCACGGAGACAAGGGAAAAGTTGACAATCAATTTTTCATACAACCAATCTCTAGTTAAATTGGGATATTTCGTGGCAATTCTCAGGTTTTTTCCTTTTTCTTTAAATAGCAGGGTGAGTTCGGCTAAATCTTCAATCGAGGATACATCCACCCAACTTTCAGGAACGGCTAACACCAGTTCACATTTACCGTAACCCAAACGGTCATGAATAACCACGACATTATCATGACCCACGCCTTCTTCACAGACGACATCATAGCCAGTAATTCCTAAGTCAACGCTACCTTCTTCAACTTTGGTGAAAATATCAGCCGCCCGTTGAAACAATACCGTAATTTGGGGAAGAGAGGGAATCGAGCCAACATATTGGCGATCGCTGGGTCTAAAAACCCTCATTCCACAGGCTGACAGGAGGCTGCTTGTCGAGCGTTCCAGCGCTCCTTTACTGGGGAGAGCAAGGCGAACGGGTGATTGGTAATTTGTCATTGGTTAGGGAACAGGGAACAGTGAACAGGGAACAGTGAATTCTATTGTCTTATGTCTTATGTTTTAATTCATCATGGATATGCTGGGCGGCGTCGCTTACGGTTAGCTGCTGCTGTTCTCCGGAATCCATCTGCTTCAGTACGACTTTTGACGCTTGTCGTTCCTCTGAACCCACGAGAATAGTGTAGGGAATGCCTTGTTTGTCGGCGTATTGGAAGTTACTGGAAACACTTTTCCCTCTCAGATCCATGGCGACTGCCAATCCAGTATGTCGCAATTTTTGGGCAACGCTAATGGCATAACCTGCATCATCTTGACTGACAGGAACAACCAAAGCATCCATCTGTCGCTGCATTTGCCAAACTTTGCCCTCGGCTTCTAGGGCTAATCTCAGCCGTTCCATCCCGTAGGAAAAGCCAGTGGCTGGGGTATCTTGGCGTCCGCCGAAGGTTCCCACTAAATCATCATATCGACCGCCGCCGCAGATTTGTCGCTCCTGCTTGCCCGCGCCATGATAGATTTCAAAAATCATGCCTGTATAGTATTGCAATCCTCGGCTGAGTCCTAAATCCAGGCTAATTTGACTGGAGTCTAGGTCATAGAATTCTAATGTCTTAATAATCTCGCGCAGTTGCTCAAGTCCAGCATCATCGATGCCATGGCAACAGAGGAGAGTTTGGGCTTCTTTTAAGACTTCCGTGGGTTCTCCTACAAGTTGTCCCAGTTGACTCATAAACTCTAGCGCTTTACTGACTCTCTCAGTTTGATCTTGGCGTTTTATTTTGGTCAGCAGGCGATCAACAATTTCCTGGGCGTCGCGATTACCCGCCAATTCAATGTTCATGCTGTCTAGGAGATCCAGAATCGTAGTTTGGGCGTCGGATTCTGCCATTCCCTGAAAGAGTTGACTCAACCGTTGGCTGTGGACTGTTTCCGGGTTCGTTTGTTCTGGACTCAGTTGGGGGTTAGAGGTATAGAGGGCAAAGGCGGGATAGATATCACACAAACGCTGTTCGACGGCGGATTTGCCTTCCTTGCGTAAAATTTCCATGTTGGTGAGTAGGAAGCTACGCAGGCGACTTTCGATTTGGAGGTTATCCAGAAATTTAGAGATTACGCCAATATGACCCAGAACGATTCGATACCCACTTAATCCCAGGCGATTTAACCCTTGGGATGCGATCGCGATAATTTCGGCATCTGCCATCGATCCCGTCGCGCCAATCAGTTCAATCCCCATCTGGTTAAATTGACGGTAGCGTTCTTTCTGGGGGCGTTCGTAGCGGAAGGCGGAACCCGCATAGTAGAGGCGAATGGGGTGGGGGACGCCTTGCAGGTTGTCTACATAAGCGCGGACAACAGAGGCGGTAAATTCGGGGCGCAAGCAGAGGCGGCGATTGCGGTAGATGAAGTCATAGAGACGGGGGGCGATTTCTTCACCGGATTTCCTTAAATACAGTTCGGTATATTCAATCAGTGGCACGTCAAGTGGACGATAGCCGAAGGATTGGAAGCATTGGCGCAGGGTATCTCCAATTTGTTGGCTGATGGCGTAATCGTCGGGCAAGACATCATTGACGCCGCGTACTCGTTCAATTTTTGTCGTTCGCATTTTGGTCATTTGTCATTCGTCATTCGTTTTATGTCTGTCATTTGTGATAATTGAACGGTTAGGTCGGGGTGGGTTTAGTTATATCAGGGTGAAAACGAAACGTTAGTGGTAAAACCCGCCCCTACAAAAGATATTTCATCGGAACGTCTCTGCTCCCTCTGCTTCCCCTGCTCCCAGACGTAGCATGCTACGTCTCTACATCGCTTTAACGTTTACCGATAAATAGGTAGGGTAAAGTGAAAACAACCGCCACCTTTGGGGGGGGAATCGACCCAGATGCGACCATAATGGGCGCGGATTATCCGTTGACACAAGGATAAACCAATCCCGTACCCGTCCTTGCCTTGATCGCGTTTGAGTCGGAAATGATTCTCAAAAATGCGATCGCGGTTTTCTGCGGGGATACCTGGACCTGTATCACAGACCGAGACTTGAACTTTTTGGGTGGTGCGGTGCAGCATCGAGACTTGAATT
>CAZNNK010000808.1:0-3592 GCA_964574085.1 uncultured Coleofasciculus sp. | reverse complement strand
CCAATGGTAAGATAGCGTTTAATATTCCGTTCGGCAATTTTCAGCCAACGCCACGTCTGGGCATCCCCCTCCTCCAGTAGCGCCAACGCCGCTAACCCAGCCGCCCCTCGCGCCCTCGCATTCCAGTTACTCGCCGGGTTAGGATTCCAGCCATCACCCGCCGTTCCTTTCACCAGCAGGGCGGTTTGAGTCGCTAACCAATCGGCTACCTGTTGTACCTGTTCCTCATCCCAAGCCGAATAACACAAATCATACGCCAACGCCACGCCTGCAACTACTGTAGAATGTTCCAGTAAACGGTGTCCCGGTTGGTTCATGGAATTAACCGTAATCTGCCAAGCAGTTTCGGCGGCGGCTTGATCCTGTTGAATTAGGGAGAGGAAGCAGTAACCAGCCGCGTGATAGCCCCCCGTAGGTACATAGCCATCGTAATAGATGGGTTGATCAAGACTCCGTTGCAATTGTGCCAGAATTGCCTCACCCCTGGGCGTTTTAGCCTGTTGACGTAATTGGGGAAGTTGATCTGGGCGAAAGATTAACCGAGGATGTTCCTGGGGACGCAGAGGACGATGATTTCCCACAGGTTTTGACCAATGGGGACGAATAATTCCCTGGACTTCTCCCTTGACAGGTTGGTCATTTAGGGTTCCAGAATAAGTGCCAATTAGTTGATTCTCATCATGCAAGCGCAGTTGGATATCATACTCTGCTTGTCCGTCCAGGGATTGCCAAGGATCAGGACTAATTTGCATCTGCACATCCAGGTTCCATAATCGTCCCCGTTGACTGGTCTGGAGAATTCCCTGATGATCCGCCTGATTGAACTTCGGTGCAAATCCCCACACCTCGCGATCGCACTCATTAGCATTACAGACTAAATCGAGGGTAATATCCTGATACACGGGTTCCCCTTCCCAGGTTTTCCACACGCCACGTTTTAGGGTTAAACGAATATCCCCGGATAACATAGCTGGATCAATCATTCCTGCTGGGGAAGGATGGGAACCGCCTAGCCAAAATAGAAATGACGCGGCGATTAAATAAAGGATTTTGTTATTCGTCATTCGTCATTGGTTAGATTTTCCGTGGGGTGGGCGAGATTTATAACCTTTAAACCTTTATATTACCCTGCGTTGTTCTCTTTCCTCACGGACAATTGTGCTGAGGGGTTGGGTGAATATATGGGTAGAAGCGTTTGTAGCTGGAGTCAAAAGATAATCCCTCATATATTCACCCCTACAAAGGTGATTTGGGTTGGTTACAGGGATGATTTGGGTGGGTGTTGGTTGGATTACGGATACTTTTGGCGTCTGGGGAAGATCTCAAAGGTGCGATCGCGCTTCCCTCCTCTCCTAATTTATCCAGGGCGACACCCCAGTTGTACCAGGCTAATTGGTAATTGGGTTTAATTTGAATCGCTTTCTCATAAGAGGCGATCGCCCGTTGATAGTCTCCCAGATTCCCCAGGGCTAACCCCCGATTATTCCAGGCTTCGGGATAGTCGGGTTTAAGTTGAATCGCTTGATCAAAAGACGCGATCGCACCCAGAAAATCTTGGTCGGCTAGTTGCTGTTTCCCTTGATTTAACCAGGTTTCGGCGGCATCACTCTCGGCAGTTTCGTCTTGTTCCTCGTCTCCTTTATCTTCTGGATAGGCTTCCCCTTTCCGGGCGGGTTTCGCCAACAAATCCTTACCAATCTCTGCGGCTATTTCCCCCAATTCTCCACAACCGACGCCACTCATCTGCAATAACTGCCAAGCCAATTGATGATCCGCCTCTGGCAATTGGCGCAACTGCTGCCCATACTCATGCAGCCACACCTTAAAATAGCGATCGCTACTCTGATAGCCTAAATGTTGCAAGATTTGTTCCCGGTTCCATCCTCGATTCACCCCAGTTACCAGTTGCCGAAATAGCTGCTTATACTCGGCATCACTGAGGCGTTTTTGCCGCCGCCTGTATTTTTTGGGTTTGAGGAAAGGCGGTAAGATTGGCTGAATTAGCCGCACTAGCCATTGCCAAAACCGCTTGATCATCTGCTTGTCGGAAAAGGGTTTATTGGGTTAGCGTGATCCCTTAAAAAGTTTAACATCAAGCCGTTTGTAGAGGCGACCCGCTTGCAGCAATTAACAACGCTAGAAACAGGGCGGGTTTACCTAAGTTACCCGTTTTTGCTGACAGGTTATCGGTAAAACCCGCCCCTACATACGGTCGAATCGCCCTCTCCTCGGTTATCTATAAGGGGGAATGTCAACACTGAATAAAACCAGATAACCCTCTATCGTTGAGCATGAATATAGTCCACAAAATAGAATCGGGGTTCTAGCCAAACTTTCAGCCAAGTGAATCCAGCCAAACCCAAAAATGCCATAACCATTAACGGTAAACCCAGACGCGATCGCAGGTTATCAGGGAGTAAGGCAACGCCAGAAACTGTTAACACAAAGCCCCCCAATAGTACAACTTGTAAACGCTGCACCGTTTTCAAAGCAGCGCTACAGCTACGACAATGCTGGGTATGTTGTCGGTAACGATCCAGCACTTCCTGGCGGTTATCGTTGATAGAGATTGTATCTGAAGGATTTAGCCCCACCTGATTCCACGGTAGTGTTCCTTGGCAGTATTTATCAAACCATTTACGAAACTCAATCACAAAGCGATCGGCACTAGTTAGCAATTTATAAGCCGTTTTCCAGCTTTCCTGTGATTGGCGTTGTTGGAGAAAACGCTCTTGCTGATGTAACAAAATCATATCCCCATCCAGTACCAGATTGCGGACGGTGATATGATTCCACCAGCGAGGGGTTAACCGCGATAAGCTTTTGGCAAAATTACGAGGAAACTGAGCTACTATCCGCGATTTACCGGGAGCGATCGGGATACAGTAGGTTACCAATCCCACCTGCTGTCCTTTATCGCCAAAACTGATAGCATATTCCAAATGGCAAGGCGGTTCAAATATCATTTTTGTGTTAAAACGTCCGACAGTATTCCCCTCAATTCGATTGGCAGTTGATTGGACAATTTCGATAGCAATGGGCTGGGCTTGGTCACGATTCCCCTGAACACCGTGATGGGCAAAGGGAACATGGCTAGGATCAGCAATATTTTCGACTAAGGTTTGCCAATCATAGTCCAAGTCACGTACCATTGAAGACCAAACAAACCCTTTACTGGCATCAACTTGGGGCGACAGGGGGCGAGGAGTAGCCGCCGCTAGTTCTGAAGAATTGGCATCGGGCCACACCCAAAGTAAATCATTTTCCTGGCAACAGGGAAGGGTTTGTACACAGATATTATCTTGATTCTTGGTCACAATTTGGGGATTTTCGGCTTGGGGAATATGAGTACAAATTCCTTGAGAATTAAATTGCCAACCATGATAACTGCACACCAAGTTCCCTGTCTTTTCATCAACGCGCCCTTCGCTTAAGGGTGCTAACCGATGAGGACATTGATCGAGAAAAACACGATAGGTTGGTGAGGAAGGCGGTTTCCAAATCACCAAGCGCAACCCCAACAGGGTGACGGGAGTGGGTTGTTTGGGGTCGAGATCTTCAACCGGGGAGAGGGGATACCACTGTTGAAAGA
>CAZNNK010000807.1:0-3612 GCA_964574085.1 uncultured Coleofasciculus sp. | reverse complement strand
CTTCCCCATTGCCTAAAACAAGTCTGGACGTGCCTCAACAGATGGATTATTATCCGTCACCACACAATTTGGTGCGGCTACTGTGCCATCAGGAAGCGTGGTTCGACATAACTGTGCTCCCCGCACATTGACACCTGTTGCTCCCCGGAGATCAGTTTCAATGAGTTTTGCTCCTGTCAAGTTCGCGCCGCTTAAATCAGCTTCACTGAGATTTGCCCCATTGAAATTGACATTGGTTAAGTCGGCTAATGTCAAATTGGCTCGGAAAAGATTCGTATTGCTTAAATCAGCACCTGTCATTCTCGCCGAGCTAAAGTTTCCTAAACTTAGGGTTGATCCACTCAAATTTGCCCCATAGAGGATCACATAAGAGGCAAACGTACCGTCCAAGCTAGCACCAACGATTTGAGCGCCACTTAAATTGGTATCGTACAACCGAGCGCCGCGAAAATTAGCATTAGCTAAAATGGCACGAGTCAAGTTAGCATAATCTAGCTTGGCATTGCTCAGATTTGCCCCGGTGAGATTGGCGGGAACTTCTGTGACAATTGCCCGACTCACCGATGTTTTCGGACTTAAGTTGGCAGCGCTGAGATCAACACCGCCTAAATTGGCACCTCTGAGGTCAGCTGATCGCAAATCACAACCGACTAAACTGGGTCGATTTTGCCTCGGCAAAACATACACTCGTTCCAGACGCCTGTCGTATTGAGTTCTTTCACTCAAATTGACGCCGGGAGCTTGTCTGGCTCGCTGACATTGTTGTTGAAAGTCCTGCTCAAAATTTTCGCGGAACTGGGCGTTAGCGGGTAGTGCTGCACCACCCAAACCGATGGCTAGGTAAAGTCCAAGGATTTTGATGATTGATCGAGACATAATTATTACTCTGTAGGGGCGGGTTTTACTATCAAATGATAGATGATGTTGGGTCTTTTTTCTTTGTAAAGTAGGAGTGATAATCACTACAATGTATACAAATTAACTGAACTATGGCAGCACAGCGTAAAAACAGTTCCTTGACCAACCAAATTAGTGATGCGATCGCGACAACCACTCAAGTCGCCACGTTTGCCACTCAGTTGGCAACCCAAGCCACACAATCAGCGGCTGATACGATTACGGCTGTAGGAGAAGCTGTTCGCCCTGCGGCTGTGCGATTTGTAGAACCAGGAACGGAAACCGTGGGTAAAATCGTGGCACCCATTGCTGAACATCCACTGACGAAGTATGCGGCTAAAGTTCCAGGGATTAGCTTACTCGTTGCTGCACTGGGTCAAGTCGATTTGGAACAAGCTCAAAAAGATGTAGACAAGCTGCGACAGGATTACCCCTTTGATACATCCGAACAGCTTGCTCATCGGATTATGGTGGATACGGCTCTCAAAGGAGGTAGGCTGGGATTAATCACTAACTTTATCCCGCCTTTGGCGTTGGTTTTATTTGGGGTTGAACTAGCAGCGGTTACCGCACTCCAAGCTGAGATGGTTTATCGCATTGCCGCCGCTTACGGATTTTCCCTCAAAGAGCCAACGCGACGCGGTGAAGTTCTGGCAATTTTTAGCTTATCTGTCGGGGGTTCCGGCGTTCTTAAAGGGGGGTTAAGTTTTGTGGAAATTCTTCCCGTCATTGGTGCAGCCGTGGGCGCTTCGAGTAACGCCGCGCTCATTTATTCCCTCGGATTCGTTGCCAGCCAGTTTTATGACGAAAAAAGAAATCCCTTGACTCGGTAGGAACGGCTGAAACGAGAAGGTAAGTAGTCAGACTTTCATTAAAGTTAACGCTTGACATTTAGGAGTGATCACTATCACGGGTAAATCCGTTTTTACCACACAGAAGTGGAAATGCAGATCACAACAATTGCCGCTATAAATTTCTACCCTAGAAGTGAAGCCCACATTTCGATTTAAGTATGTGCTGTCAATCCGAATGTGGGCGGCTGTCAGGGTTTCAGGGGTGCATCTGCACTTTCATGTTCGTTTAGGGTCTTTTTTAAGGCAGGGTGCATCTGCTTTCTCTAGTTTCCACCAATCCTCAGCAAAATGGGTAGAGTTACGATGAAATCTGACCCGCTGAATATAAAAATTTAGTAAAGTTTTAGATTTTCCCACCTGTTCGCCAATACCCAAACGTTTAGAGAAAATGCCAGTCTACTCTGAAAACAGACAGTGAACCGACAGGTGGGGTGGAGTTTTGCAAGTTTGCCACAAAAGGCGATGCGGTTCGTGGCTACTGGCGTTTTCTTAGCCTTTCACCTTATCATATAATTTTGACAGAAAGTCGGGTCTTTTCCTAATCCCAACCGTTAACGTTAACAAAAGTCCGACTACTTATTCATTTGAGAATCTCAATGAGGCGATTGGTGTTTTGAGAACCCTTTACTTTTTAGTCCCTGGAACTTATGGCAAATTTGCCTGCGGAGGTCTGTGGGCGGAATTGAAAACCCTGAGTCTGGCAAAGCAGGTTTGCCCTGCGGAGGTTGTCACTTATCGTCAACGGGAAAAGGATACACTGTTTCTGGATGATTTGCTTAAGCAACAGGATTTCAACTCGGTTATTTTTGTGATCAGTTGGGGGTTTGATATTCCCAAACTGGTAGCAAGGCTTAAGTCCTATCCAGTTATTTATCATGCCCATAGTGCCGGGTATCGATTTCAAATTCCAGCGCGTATCCCGATTATTACGGTTAGTCGCAATACCATGGGATATTGGGGACAGCGATCGCCTAATTCTTTAATCTACTATTTGCCCAATCATATTTCAGAAGACTTTCAGAATTTCCACCAAGAACGGGATATTGATGTGTTAGTTCAGGCGCGGAAATCGTCTGAGTATTTACTCCAGGATTTAATACCGGAGTTACAGAAACATTGTCGGGTTAACGTTGTTGATTCCTACGTCGAGGATTTAGTGGGACTCTTCAATCGGGCTAAAGTTTATGTCTATGACTCGGCTGAGTATTGGGTGCAACAGAGAGTGAGTGAAGGTTTTGGACTGCAACCCATGGAAGCCCTTGCCTGTGGTTGTCAGGTTTTTTCCAGTGTGAATGGGGGATTATCGGATTATTTAGATCCGGGGTTTAATTGCTATAAAATTGCCGTATATTCTCAAGAATATGATATAAAACGCATTCTCGCAGTTATAGATAATCCGTCACTAAAGCCCCTAGATGAACAGGTCTTGGCTGAATACCGTTACGAAAATATTATCCGTCGCCTGAAAACAATCTTGGCGGATATCAATGAGTTTTTTTACCATAGCCAAAATCAAGCGGGTACTATTCCCAGTTTAACCAAAACCCGGCTAGTAAAATTAATGTCCAAGAGACTTGTTGATAAGCTGTGGCAAAAGTATATCGTGAGGGAATAAATTACTCTATAGCGCTACGCGCCAAGGAATATGGCATTTATCCTCAAAATGGAGATGACACTGACTGGTGTTCTCGGTTTTGAGTTTCAATCCTGGAACTGGGTAGAGGCATTGCCAGAAAACGCGATCGCGCTTATGCTAACAAGCTACTATTCCTCTGCTCCCCCTGCTTCCCCTGCTTCCCCTGCTTCCCCTGCCCCCCCTGCACCTCACAAGGGTAGGTTTTTTACTTTGATGGTAGAATGG
>CAZNNK010000806.1:0-3615 GCA_964574085.1 uncultured Coleofasciculus sp. | reverse complement strand
CGCCAATACGCTGCACTTAGAGAAATAAAGTATCTTAGTCTAACTTCAAACTGATGTTTACGGACATCTTGCTCGCTTGATGTTGATCTTGCCCATTCCCATTGATTAGAATTATGATTGGCAGTATTTATATCTAAATTACTTTTCCAATCAAAAACATCTTGAGAAAAAATCTTATCTATATCAACTATTTGTCTAGCAATTCTTCGTCGCCAGTGGTAACGCCGTCCAAACCATTTAAGAGAGGTGACAACTGCTAAATCTCGTCCTGTCCATCCCAAAGCATAACGACGATCTACTTCATCATAAAGACAAGAATAAATTAGTTGTTCTAAACTTTCACGACAACCAAGTAACTCCCGTAAATGACTCAATAGTTGGGAACTGACACGAGAACAACCCTCAACCAGTTGGGTCATTTCTTGACGTGACCAAACATAAAAATGAATTGGAGCTTTTTCTGTTTCAGCAACTTCAGCGATTCCGTCAACTAACTCTGATAAAAATCCTTGTATTAGCTCTTTTTCAGAACCGTTATCTTCTTTGTAGTCTCCCTGCCAGGGTGATGTTTTATATCTAATTACATTGACACCTTCAAGTTCTTTCTCTTTATAAATAGGTTGATTATTCTCATCATGTCTTTCCTCTGTATATTCTTTAATATTAGGATCTGGTTGCCACTTCCCATTTTCCTTTCGTTCAAATTTAGGGTCTAATTTCCCTTCACTCTTAGTTATATGAGCAGCCAGCGCACCAATTCTATTTTCAACATAATCGTATTCAACAGAAAGATAAACCCGGATGAGACGTTCACCATTAATTGAATGTTCTGGAAGTTGACTTTGACCTCTTGAATAATTTGGCAGTTCTTGTACTTCATAAGTATCTGGATCAGCATCGCCCCCAGGAAGGGTTTTCCTCCGGGTTTTGGCTTTTATTTTAAGGAGTTCTAAATTTTCTGTAAAACTAATATCTTTTTGAAGATTAGCAGCTTGACTCTCTGTTAAATCGAGGTCAGCCAAATCATCAATAGTCGTTACACCTACTTGATGCAAGGCAGTAACCGTTGATGAATCTATTCCCAACAATTCTAAACGACGTTCTCTAGCACTCTCAGCTAAACAATGAACACTGAATACACAATCACTACATTTTTGATCTAGCTGGTAATCCAAGTCATCCAAATTAGCGTCAACAATACGCTTTAGCGCACCATCAGTAGCTATGAGACGATTAATATCAGCTTCTATCGTATCCAAATTTAGAGCTTCAGAGTTAATAATATCCTGATTTTTATTAGTGTTTTCATCAATGCGGACAACAATACATTCAACATTTTCAGGCTCCAGGTTGATCCCATTGATGGTAATTTGATTTTCTTCTATTAATTTACGCACAAGCATTCGATATAAAGCAACCTGTACTTGATGATAAGTACGATCTTTTCGAGATGCCTTACTTTCAACCAAACGCAGTTTAGGTTGAGCGTTTTCCCACAGGACAACAACGAAGTCAATTTGTCCACGAATATTAAATTCTCTTAAATTACCTTTTATGGAAATTTCTCGCCCATAGGCTTGTTCTTGGGTTTGCAATCCTTTTATTTTTTCAACAAACTCATTCCATTTAGTTGCTTGTTCTTTCCTAGACCTCTGATCCATTTTAGTTAGGTCAAGCAAACCCTCTTTTTGCAGTGAAATTTCCCATTCATTTTCTCTGCTTCGACCTTCTTCTTCAAGAACTGGATCTAAGGATGTATTAAAGATTAAATTATAAAAGGGAATCTGTTTAGCAAGCTCATGCTTGTTATACTTTAACTTAAATCGGCGATCACAGGATTGAAAACGAATATACTCAGCAATGTCAGTAGCTTTAACGGATGGTCTTGTTGTTGACATGATAATATCAATACTATACTATATACACTGTTTTAACTCTAAAAAATCAATTTTGCATTGGAAACGATTTACCGCATTTCCAACATGCTTTTCTAGCTGCTTCGTTTTTCGATGCTTTGTGACTCGCTCATAATGACTCCAACTTTGTCTCTCCTCTAGCTAGATCACATCTATCCATTATAGAGCAAGCGACGCTAGGATCGAACTAAGCACAACCCTAGCGCAGGAGGTATGATTTTGACGAACAATTCTCCCGGTTCCAACCAAGACTGGGATTGGGCGATGTGGAGTGTTGACGCGGTTCAAGGGGAACTCCACTACAAACGTGCCCAAGACTCCTTGCGTGAGTTAGTTCGCAATCTCGACTTAACCCCTCAAGAACAAGCAGGGTTGGAATCGGAAGTTGAGGATTTAACCAACCTCTTGGACAAACTCGAACACAGTTGTGTGCAAATAGCGGCGTTTGGTATGGTAGGACGGGGCAAATCTTCTGTACTGAATGCGTTATTAGGACAATCGGTGTTTGAAACCGGGGCATTACACGGAGTGACTCGCAATGCTCAAACTGCCAATTGGCAGTTAAGTCAGGAAACCTTGGCAAATACGGATCAGGAAATCCTGCGCGTGGCGTTACCCAGTATTGGAGAATCCCAAATTCAGTTTATTGATACGCCAGGGATAGATGAAGTTCATGGAGAAACCCGTGAGGCATTAGCGGTAACCGTTGCCAGACAAGCGGATCTGATTCTATTTATTATCGCTGGAGATATCACCAAAGTTGAATATGATGCCTTGTCTCGATTACGAGATAGTGGTAAGCCAATGCTACTCGTCTTTAATAAAATAGACCAATATCCCGAAGCCGATCACGAGGCGATTTATCGTAAAATTCGGGATGAACGGGTGAAACAGTTACTCTCTCCGGCTGAAATGGTCCGCGTGGCGGCTGCACCCTTAGAAGCAGTAGCCGTGCGTCGCGCTGATGGTAGCCGCACGATTCAACGCCGTCAGGGAAAACCCCAGATCGAAGAATTAAAGCTAAAAATACTGGAACTATTGCACCGGGAAGGTAAATCCTTAGTCGCCCTCAATTCGATGATGTACGCGGGTGAGGTGAATGAACAACTGGTGCAACGGAAAATGGCGATTCGGGAAGAAAGCGCCAATCAGATGATCTGGAAAGCCGTGATGACCAAAGCTGTCGCGATCGCACTCAATCCAGTGACGGTTCTGGATCTACTCACGGCAACGGTTGTAGACGTGGTGATGATTCTAGCATTATCTCGCCTCTACGGTATTCCCATGACTCAAACAGGCGCAGTGGGATTGCTGCAGAAAATTGCCTTGAGTATGGGGGGAATTGGTGCGAGTGACGTGTTAGCCACATTGGGATTGAGTAGTATTAAAGGATTGTTAGGGCTTTCCGCACCTGCAACTGGAGGAGTTTCTTTAGCGCCTTATCTGTCTGTCGCCATGACGCAGGCGGGTGTCGCGGGGGTTTCCACCTATGCGATTGGACAAGTGACGAAAGTTTATTTAGCCAATGGTGCGTCATGGGGAGAAGATGCACCGAAAACTGTCGTTAGTCGCATTCTGGCGTCATTAGATGAAACCTCAATTCTCAATCGGATTAAAGGAGAATTGGCAGCTAAGTTAGGTAAGTAGGGGGACACGAGGGGGTGAGAGGGTGAGGGGGTGAGGGGGAGATGAAGGAAAC
>CAZNNK010000805.1:0-3642 GCA_964574085.1 uncultured Coleofasciculus sp. | reverse complement strand
CAATCTTTCGAGATCCCAACCAGCTTTCTATTTATGATGAGGAACATAGTCAGGATGAGGAACGCTGGATTACTATGGGAATAGACAGCACAGGTGTGGTTCGCGTTGTCGTACATACTTATGAACAGATCAACGATGAATTGTGCCAAATTCGGATTATTTCGGCACGTAAAGCAACAAATCAAGAAATGAGCCAGTATAGGGAGGGGAATCAATGAAAGCAGACTATGATTTTTCTAAGGGTGAACGAGGCAAGTTTTATCATCCTGATACCGTTTTCAGCTTTCCCATTTATCTTGAACCTGATGTCAATGAGGTTATGAACAAGCTTGCTAATGAGAATGGCGTTGAGGTTGAGATATTGGTGAATGAATGGCTCAGAGCTAATATAAAGCTGATTGAAAGTGTTCGGCGAACTAATTGATAGGGCGATCGCACTTCTATTTTTACCCATTTATACGATAGAAGCTTAAGCTTGACTTAGGCTAATTTTTTAGGTACTATTTCATCATGGGAAAATGTGTCCGCCTATAGACTCTATACTCATCACTTCAAAAACACAGATTACACCGATTGAATGTCACTAAATAGAAGACTCAATAGCGAAGCACACAGATTGACACAGAGGACTTAATAATTTCCCGAAATTCAAACATCTTGTGGCTATTGAGGACTAACGCCTCCGTGAAATCAGTGGATGCTCACCTCTCACTTCCCACCGTTTACGCTTCTCTAAATCAGCGAAATCAGTGTTACGGAGATCGCTACTTTGAGTCTAATAGTTTGTCTTATGGGGCGTGTGTTCCGATCCAAAACCAAACTAGATCATTTACCAATTTGTGGCTGTTGTATCCATGGCTACAGACATTGTTTAGGCTTTCCTTCAAGTTGTTTGGGCTACACTTGTCAAGTTCTGATAATTCAAACTATTCTTTCCCAAAAAAAAGTTTGAATATTTAAATCTGTTTGATGTCTTAACACAACATCATAATTGCTCGTTTTTTACTCAGTTTCCGGAATAATCTACGAATTATCAGGGGATTCAGCTAATGTGAGCCAGATGTGCGATGTTCAGGTATATTATCTATGGTGGATATTTTGTGTGCAAAAATAATTCCAATACAGCTAAACCCCGTGAATCTTGGTAAAACATTGTATAATGTCTGGTTTTCGTCTCCCGCCCAACGTTCCCTTGGAGGTATGTATTTTGGTAAAGTTTGGACAAAAATTATTACAAGGGATTGACAAAAACACAGAGTACACAGACAAGGAAATGGCACAGACAGAATACTAAATCGTGAGGGACACAGATTCACACAGACAACTAACTAATTTCCCCACAATCATCTTTTTCTCTTTTGCCTCCCCAGAACTAACGCTTCTGTGAAATCAGTGCTATTAATCCCCAAACACCCCACCCTTACCCTCTCCAAAAATCCGTGAAATCAGTGTGCCAGATTCTTACAATAGAAAGGCACAAACCTCACTGCCACAAAACGCTGCTTGTGACTGCTTCTGCTTTTACCGCTGAACGCCTACTCTTTACACCCACTACCCCGGAAACCGATGCCATCCCCACCATCTTTGCCTTCCCCAACGAATACACCGTAGGAATCACCAGCCTAGGCTATCAGGTGGTTTGGGCAACCCTCGCCTCACGATCTGACCTCCAGGTGAGTCGCTTGTTTACTGATTGCCATGAACCATTGCCCAGACAAGCCGAATTACTTGGCTTCTCTCTATCATGGGAACTCGATTATGTCAATATATTGTCCCTACTTGAATCCTTAGAAATTCCGGTACGATCCGCACAACGAGAGGATCGCCATCCCCTCGTGTTCGGCGGCGGACCCGTACTCACCGCAAATCCTGAACCCTTTGCCGATTTCTTTGATGTGATTTTGTTAGGCGATGGGGAAACCCTATTAGGGGATTTCATTAACGCTTATAAACAGGTTCGCCATGCCGATAGAACCGAAAAATTGCGGCATTTAGCCCAAGTTCCGGGGGTTTATGTCCCTAGTTTATATACCGTAACCTATCAGGATCAAACAGGCGCGATCGCATCCATTCAACCTGTTGATTCCCAGATTCGGGCCACCGTCACCAAGCAAACCTATCGTGGCAATACTCTATCCGCCTCCACCGTTGTTACCGAAAAAGCCGCTTGGGAAAATATTTACATGGTGGAAGTGGTACGCAGTTGCCCAGAAATGTGCCGTTTCTGTTTAGCCAGTTATTTAACCTTGCCCTTTCGCACGCCGAGTGCAACGGATTCATTGATTCCAGCGATTGAACGCGGATTGACGGTAACGAAGCGGATTGGCTTACTGGGGGCGTCGGTGACTCAGCATCCAGAGTTTGAAGTCTTGCTGGATTATCTGGCACAACCGGATTATGATGATGTCCGCTTGAGTATTGCCTAGTGCGAACCAATACCGTTACGCCCAAGCTAGCCGAAACCTTGTCGAAACGAGACACGCGATCGATTACCATTGCTGTGGAAAGTGGTTCGGAACGATTACGGCAAATTATTAATAAGAAATTGCAGAATCAGGAGATCATCCAAGCGGCAATTAATGCCAAGGCTGGGGGATTAAAGGCACTCAAGCTTTATGGGATGGTGGGTGTTCCCGGCGAAGAAATGTCTGATGTGGAACAAACCGTAGCCATGATGCAGGCGATCAAAAAAGCCGCCCCAGGTTTACGTTTAACCCTAGGATGTAGTACATTTGTTCCCAAAGCCCATACCCCCTTTCAATGGTTTGGCGTGAATCCCGCCGCCCAGAAGCGGTTGAAGTATTTACAGAAAACCTTGCGATCGCAGGGGATTGACTTTCGCCCCGAAAGCTATAACTGGTCAGTGATTCAGGCGCTCATATCTAGAGGCGATCGCCGATTGTCGGAGTTATTGGAATTAACACGGCATTATGGCGATTCCGTGGGCAGTTTCCGACGGGCGTTTAAGCAGTTAAAAGGCAAGTTGCCAGAATTGGATTTTTATGTACATGACAACTGGTCAACAGAGCAAATATTGCCTTGGAGTCATTTACAAGGCTCTTTACCTCAAGGTACATTAATAAAACATTTGGATGCGGCGATGTCATTCGTCAGGGAATAGGAAACAGGGAACAGGGAACAGGAGATGGGGGAGAGGAGGCGGGGTTAGTTACATCTGTTCTATATAAAGATAACTCATGCAAGATTTAAAAGCAGAACTCGCCCAATCTGTCGATGAAGCCGCCTGGGATTGGCTGATCCCTCACGCTAAACGAGATGTGGTGATCGTGGTGAAGCCAGAGTTAGATCTACTCGATGTGGGAGTCGCGATCGCGAATGATGATACGTTGTCTGTCCAGTCTTGGATTAGTAACCAACAGCTTCACAAACCGTTTGCGAATCAATTAGCCGATTGGAATAGCGATCAAAGTAAACGTTTTCAAGCTTTGATTGTACAGCCCTATGTTTTAGTGAAAGAACTCGTCGCCTAAAACATTGCTGAGTTTAACCTCAATAAGCGGTTATGTTCCAGACGCGCCATGGAATGTCTGTACCAAGCCATTGTAGGGGCGGGTTTAGGGACAATCGTAGGGGCGGGTTTAGGGACAATTGTAGGGGCGGGTTTAGGGACAATTGTAGGGG
>CAZNNK010000804.1:0-3643 GCA_964574085.1 uncultured Coleofasciculus sp. | reverse complement strand
GTCCTGCGGCGTTGACGGTGGGTCAGAGTAAGGCTCGAATCTACTCTGAAGGAAGTACAGGGATCAAATTTGACGATGTGGCTGGGGTGGATGAAGCTAAAGCCGAACTCCAAGAAGTGGTTGAGTTTCTTAGAGACTCAAGTCGCTATACCCAGATGGGTGCGAAAATTCCCAAAGGTGTGCTGCTGGTGGGACCACCGGGAACGGGTAAAACCTTACTGGCAAAAGCTGTAGCCGGGGAAGCAGGGGTTCCCTTCTTTAGCATATCGGGTTCGGAGTTTATTGAATTGTTTGTCGGTGTGGGTGCTGCACGGGTGCGAGATCTATTTGAACAAGCCAAACAACAGGCGCCCTGTATTGTTTTCATCGATGAATTAGATGCGTTGGGCAAGTCTCGCGGTGGCAATAGTCCCTTCATTGGTGGCAATGATGAGCGAGAACAGACGCTGAACCAGTTGCTCACAGAAATGGATGGCTTCGATGGCAATAGTGGTGTGATTATTCTAGCCGCAACTAACCGTCCGGATGTGCTTGACCCAGCCTTGCGCCGTCCAGGGCGTTTCGATCGCCAAATTGTGGTAGACCGACCGGATAAAATCGGGCGGGAAGCGATTCTCCAGGTTCATGCTCAGCATGTGAAGTTGGCTGAGGAGGTGGATTTGGCGAAAATTGCGGCGCGAACCCCAGGGTTTGCTGGGGCTGATTTGGCGAATCTGGTAAATGAGGCGGCTTTGCTAGCTGCACGCCAGCATCATCCGGCGGTGACTATGGCTGATTTTAATGAAGCGATTGATCGCGTGATTGCCGGACTGGAGAAAAAATCCCGTGTCCTCAGCGATATTGAGAAAAAAACCGTTGCCTATCATGAAGTGGGTCACGCCTTGGTGGGTTCTTTAATGCCCGGTGCTGGAACCGTTGAGAAAATCTCAGTCGTTCCCCGTGGTGTCGGCGCTCTCGGCTACACCGTACAGTTGCCGGAAGATGACCGCTTCTTAATGATGGAAGATGAAATTCGGGGACGAATTGCCACACTGTTAGGGGGGCGTTCGGCAGAAGAGTTAATCTTTGGTAAGGTATCGACGGGTGCTGGCGATGACATTCAAAAAGCCACGGATTTGGCGGAGCGTTCAGTTACGCTCTATGGTATGAGCAAAAATTTAGGAGCGATCGCGTTTGAGAAGAGTCAACCCCAATTCTTGGAGGGGTGGCAAAATCCTCGCCGTTCCGTTAGTCCCAAGGTGGCTGAGGAGATTGACCGAGAGGTTAAGGACATGGTAGACAGCGCTCACCAGATGGCACGGCTGATCTTGCAAACCAATCAAACTCTACTTGAACAAATCGCCGAAATTCTCTTGCACCAGGAAATCCTCGAAGGTGCAGAACTCCAAGAGCAACTCAAAAGCGCGATCGCGCCTGCGTCACTGCAAGATTGGTTGCAAACGGGTAAACTACCACAGGAATTACCCCAGTTACAACCCGCCGCTTAGAACTACTCGTTCAGTCATCGACTGAACGTCTTCAAAGACAGTAACCATTCCCTATTCAATACCCCCTTTTTTTACTGAGCAAAGCATATCTCCCGATTCTTTGCTTTGCTCAGAATGATACATTTCACCCTGTCCGATATAGCAGCTATAGCAGGTCGCGCTGGTGTATTTACAACTCCCTTCTCTGACGCTGATTTCAGATAAGATGTTCGTACAAACAAAGTGTAACTAGACCAGTGCGAAGCGCTATACCTTGGCAGGTGAGGAGATTTTTTACTGTTAAGAGTTCCCTAATCTCAAACGTTAACTTTAATGAAAGCCAACCTACTTATAAAACACCCTGAATAACAACGCCTAAAACTCTTGTTTTTGGTTATGTTCTCCCTCAAGGCTATGATTTTTATCTCCGATGACGACTCTTCCTAACTCCAAGGTGCTTCTACCGCCCCAGCCGAAATTTACATCCCTCTCAGATCGTTTAACCACGCTGCTCAACCGCTTACAACCGTCACCTGAAGCCCTAGTTTTAATTTCGGCAATCTTAATTAGTGGTGGAGCCGGCTTAGCGATGGTGTCCTTTCACCATTTAATCGATCTGTGCCAAATCCTAGCCTTCGGAAAATTATTTGGACTTCTCTCGGTTTGGGGAACGTGGACATTAGTTTGTATTCCCACCTTAGGCGGCTTAGTGGTTGGGGTCATGCGTTGGCATTATCCCCATATTTTAGGTCAGGGATTTTCGGCACTTTTAAGTAATGAAAGGGTGCAGAGAATCTCACCGATGCGACCCATT
The DNA here is from genome assembly GCA_964574085.1 of uncultured Coleofasciculus sp. Lineage (GTDB taxonomy): Bacteria > Cyanobacteriota > Cyanobacteriia > Cyanobacteriales > Coleofasciculaceae > Coleofasciculus. The sequence goes on along the minus strand of CAZNNK010000804.1, from coordinate 1,363 downwards.
ATTAAAATGTTGGCAGCGGCGATTTCTTTGGGAACAGGGGCATCCTTGGGACCTGAAAGTCCGAGCGTGGAAATTGGCTCTAATGTGGGGATTCTGCTGGGTCAATTTTTTCAAGTGTCTAAGGAGCGATATCGCTTACTGCTAGGCGCTGGGGCAGCAGCTAGTTTTGCGGCTGGATTTAATGCTCCAATTGCTGGCGTCTTCTTCGCGATAGAAGTTGTCCTAGGCACAGCATTTAGCACTCCAGCCGTAAGTCTCATCCTTCTCGCTGCCGTCATTTCTGCTATCATTGCTCGCCTCTTTTTGGGCGTTCATCCCGCTTTTGATTTACCGACTTACCAAGTTTTGAATAATTGGGAATGGATATTTTATTTAGGATTAGGTTTACTGGCTAGCTTAATATCGATTACCTATACCCAAGCAATTAAATTCGCTCAGGCTTGTTTTCGAGGCGAGGTTATGGGCTTGACTTGGCTACAAAAACTCCCCCCAGCCATGCAACCTGCTCTCGGAGGAGCCTGTGTCGGTTTGATGGCTTTACCATTGCCGCAAATTCTCGGTGTCGGCTATGGAACGCTAGAAGATATTCTCAAGGGAGAACAATTTTCAATCGTTTTTTTAGGTTTATTATTAAGCGGAAAAATAATAATTACCGCTATTAGTTTAGGTAGCGGCTTAGTCGGAGGTATTTTTGCTCCATCCCTGTTTATCGGAGCCTGTTTGGGAGCTATTTATGGCAATAGTTTAATGACTATTTTACCTCCTAGCTTATCAGAAACTGCCCCACCCCCGGCTTATGCCATGGTGGGAATGGCAGCCGTGCTTGCTGGTAGTGTAAGAGCGCCACTGACGGCAATTCTCTTACTGTTTGAGTTGACGCGAAACTATTTAATTATTCTCCCCCTAATGGCAGCGGTGAGTGTAACCGTTTGGGTCGTCGAGCAAGTGCAATCCTACCCATCTGGTAAGCGGTTAAATCTCCAGCAAATGGGTATGAACCTGGAAAAACAGGATGAGTTGGAGGTGTTGCAGCAAGTCCCAGTTGATACAATTATGCAGCGATCCTATGTGGGACTACCAGCTTCCCTGTCCTTGCTACACGCAGGTTGGATCATGATTCAGGACAAATGTCATACTGCTTTGGTGTTTGATGAAGCGGATCAACTAATCGGAATTATTACTCTAGCGGATATCAAGCGGATTATCAACGAAATCAAATCTCAAGCGTCCGAAACGTTAGAAGTTCAGCCAAAAGTTAGGGATATTTGTACGCAGGAAGTTCTCTATGCTTATCCCGATGAATCGGTGAGAGATGCTTTAAAACGAATGGGAGCAAGGGGGCTTTTTCTCTTACCTGTGGTCG
>CAZNNK010000803.1:0-3648 GCA_964574085.1 uncultured Coleofasciculus sp. | reverse complement strand
AAACCAAGTCCGCCGACGCGGACTCGCTCAGAAAGTCCCCCTTTTGAAGGGGGATTTAGGGGGATCGAACAATGACATTGACAAACTATTACTTATAATAAAACCATGACCATACTAGCTGAATTAGTTAAACTCTCCCACACCCTTAACCTTCCCGCCAAAGCCTACGCCGAATCGACAATTTATTGGCAAATTATTCTCAATCCCGATGGCAGTTTTAATCGGATTATCGAACTTAATACCCCGCAATATGACCGCAACGGTAAAGCCAAAAAACCGAAACCGGGTCAAAAACTGTCCTGTCCCCATATTCGCCGCAATGCGATTCAGCCCAAATTAATTACCGATACCGTTGACTATATTTTCGTTGATGGAGAAAAAGCCCAAGCCTATCGCACTCTCTTACAACGCTGTTATCAAGCTACACAAGAACCAGCGGTTCAGGCTATCTTAACCTTCCTCAATTCTCATCCTCAACTCGAAGAACTTGAACCCAAGCAAACCGTCACCTTTACCCTTGATCAAGTTCCTGGCTATATTCATGATTTACCCGCCGTGCAACAATTTTGGGCGCGATATGTGGATGAACTAACCGCCCGCGATCGCCCGGTGATGCAGTGTTTAGTGACGGGGGAGGAATTACCCGTAACTACCAAGTTTTCCTTGCAGATTAAAGGTGTACCGGGGACAAATTCGGCGGGGGCTTCCTTAATCAGTGCCTATGATAAATCCTGTTGGTCTTATGGCTTATCGGGGGCATTAGTTTCACCCATTAGCGCCGAAGCTGATGAACAATTTTACCAAGCCCTGAGTTATCTGTTACGGGACGAAAACCATTATATTAATATCGGTAGTACAACCTTTGTTTTTTGGGCAGATTCTGGGGGAATGACGCGGCATTTATTGGAAACGCCAAGTGTAGAAACGGTGCGAGATTATCTGAATCTCTTCCACAAACCACAGCAGATTAATCCCGATTGGGAGTTTAATATTTTGGCGTTATCCGGCTATACCAGTCGATTAGTGGTTCGGGATTGGATTCATGGCAAAGAACCGGAGTTTGTTCACCACTATGAACAATGGTTAAAGCGTCAAGAAGTGATTGGCTGGAATCGTGATCATCGCGGCTATTTGGGCGTTTGGCGGTTGGCGGCGGCGGGGTATCGGGAGGCGAAAGAAATCCAAAGTCGTACTGTAACTGCATTGATGCGAAATGCTGTTTATGGTGAAGCCTTACCTATGGATTTAATCCAACGAGTCTGTGGGCGAAATCGAATTGAGCAAACCGTGAGTTATCCCCGTGCGGTGCTATTAAATATGAGGCGTGAAACAAGTGAGGAAAGAACAAGGGAAAAAGGTAATGACAGAAGAAGAAGCGATCGCGTTTCAGTATGGGCGACTTTTAGCCACCTACGCCAAGTTACAACGGGCGGCTCAAAAGAGCGAGTTAGCCAATACCAATGCAGTTAAATGTTATGCCACAGCCGGATTTTCTCCCATTCCCATGAGTCATCGCCTCGCATCGGGGGCAAAAAATCATTTAGCCGTATTAGAGGGTGGATTAGCCCAGTGGTTTGTCTCCCAGCTTGCCCAGATTAATGGCGCGATCGCAGAATTGGCTCAAACTACAGCTATTCCTACTACGTTTAGTATTGGCGCTCAAGCTTATTTTGATTTAGGCTTTTGGAGTGAGTTGAATACCAAGAAAACTAAACCAGAAACAACCGATGAATGATGTCATGTAGAACGACGAGGTACGGAAAGGACATCAGTTAGTCCAGCAGGGAACAGGGAACACTCAAGCCTGTCCTAACCTGTCTGAGTACCGCTATAAAATACGAATAACCAATGAAGGACAAAGGACAAATGACGACTCACCTTGACCCCAGCAAAAAACATGATTTTATCTGGCTATTTGACTGCACCAATGGCAATCCCAATGGTGATCCCGATGCCGATAATACACCCCGAACTGACTTACAAACCGGACATGGATTAGTCACCGATGCTTGTCTAAAACGCAAGATTCGCAACTTTGTCACCCTGGCATCAGATCAGCGGATTTTTGTCAGCGAAGGCGCTATTTAAAATCAGGCAATTGATGAGGCGGTTTCGGCTAAAGGGTTAACCGTGGACTCTAAGAAAAAAAGGCTAACCAATCCCAAAGATGTTGCTGTAGCACGGGATTGGATGTGTGAGAATTTCTATGATATTCGTATGTTTGGCGCGGTTTTATCCACGGGGAAAAATGCCGGACAGGTGCGCGGTGCGGTACAGTTAACCTTTGGGGAATCCCTTAATCCGGTGTTACCGATGAATTTATCAATTACCCGGTGTGCCGCAACGGATACCAATGAGCAGGGGAAAGAGAATAAAACCATGGGGCGGAAAAATATTATTCCCTACAGGTTGTATAAAGCGCATGGGTTTTATTGTCCCCAATTTGCCAAACAAACTGGGGTAACGGAGGTGGATTTAGCGTTATTTTGGCAAGCGTTAGTCAAGTGTTTTGAATTTGATCGTTCCTCCGCCAGGGGAATGATGGCAACTCGTGGGGTATGGGTGTTTAGTCACGAGTCGGCGTTAGGAAATTATCCGACTCATAAACTATTTGAGTTATTGAGGATTGAAAACCGCACACCGGAAAAACCACCACGAGTATATAGTGATTATGATGTGCGGATTGTGGGTGATATTCCAGAAAATGTGGCTTGGCAAAAATTGGATTGATTCGGGTTGTGTTTGTTCCGTTTTAATCCTTAATCCCCCAAAAGTTTCAATCCTCAATCCCCCCGAAGGGGAATTGTCACAAGGTATCCCGTAAATTTTCCCATTAGGTGCTAAGTTTCAATCCTCAATCCCCCCGAAGGGGAATTGTCACTATTTTCAAGCAGATGTCTGCGTCAATTGACCAGTTTCAATCCTCAATCCCCCCGAAGGGGAATTGTCACCGCTATCCTGATTTTTGATGAGTGGGCTTATGCCGGAGTTTCAATCCTCAATCCCCCCGAAGGGGAATTGTCACTGCGAGTTTTGTTGCCCTTGGCGGCTTTGATGGTGTTTCAATCCTCAATCCCCCCGAAGGGGAATTGTCACTGCCGCATCCTGAAAGCCTCTCCCAGAAAGAAGTTGCATCCCCCAATGCGACAACCCCTTAATTTTAACCCTTCGACTAGCCAACCCAAAGTCCTAAAATCGCTGAAACCCTTACGGCGTAAGGTGCGACAACCTCCTGAATAGATAAAAACCTCCAAAGCCTTACCCCCACTGCATTACAGCCAAAAATTTAGGTTCACTCAAAAAAACACCTACCCCTTGTCGCAAAATCCGGCTCAAACACCCTTTGTTCTCAGAGAGTGAATTATACAGCACTTTCCGCTCTTATGGAATACGTTTGATCCCCCTAAATCCCCCATGGAACAAAAAGCGAAGCATCCTTTGGTCTCCCCCGTGCAAAAAACGCGAAGCATCCTATGGCTTCCCCCTTCTTAAGGGGGACGGAAGGGGGATCTAAAGGGGGACGGAAGGGGGATCTAATAGGGGGACTTTAACGGGAGCAGGGTGTGTTAATACAGCCGTTACCGCTGTATTGTCAGATAAGCTGTTCGGCATTTAAACCTTAATGTCAATAATGGCGAAAGCCTTGTA
>CAZNNK010000802.1:0-3649 GCA_964574085.1 uncultured Coleofasciculus sp. | reverse complement strand
ATCGAATCAATTCCCTCCTCCACTAAAAACTTGGCAAACTCTGGATAATCGCTAGGCGCTTGACCGCAAATGCCAATCTTCCGCCCACACTCTTTCGCGGTTTGTATCGCCAACTTCACCATCCGTTTTACACCGCGATTGCGTTCGTCAAAAATATGCGCCACTAACGCTGAATCCCGGTCTAATCCTAACGTCAATTGCGTCAAATCATTTGACCCAATGGAAAACCCATCAAACACCTCAGCAAACTCATCCGCCTCCATCACATTACTGGGTAACTCACACATCACATACACCTGCAACCCATTCACCCCACGGGGTAAACCATTTTTTGCCATCTCCGCTACCACCTGACGCCCCTCATCTGGGGTGCGACAGAAGGGAATCATGGGAATGATATTGGTTAATCCCATCTCATCCCGCACTCGCTGTATTGCTTGACATTCCAACGCGAAGGCTTCCCGATACTTCGGATCACAATACCGTGACGCCCCTCGCCACCCCAACATGGGATTATCTTCCTTGGGTTCAAAACCTTGACCGCCTAAAAGGTTCGCGTATTCATTACTCTTAAAATCAGACATCCGCACAATCACAGGTTTAGGATAAAACGCCGCTGCAATTATCCCGACCCCACGCGCCAATTTATCGACAAAGAACTGAGGTTTATCGACATAATTCTTCTTCTTCTGGTCAATTTTCGCTTTGACTGATTCATCCCGCAATTGATGATAATGAATCAACGCCAGAGGATGAATTTCAATATGATTGGCAATAATAAACTCCAACCGTGCCAAACCTACACCATCACAAGGAATTCCGGCTAAACTAAAGGCGTGATCGGGATTGCCTACATTCATCAAAATTTGGGTTTGGGTACGGGGTAAATTATCGAGGGGAGTTTCTTGCACCTCAAACGGTAATAACCCCTGATAAACTCGTCCTTCATCCCCCTCCGCACAGGAAATTGTCACCTGTTGACCCGTGGTTAATACCTCAGTTGCATTCCCACAGCCAACAATCGCCGGAATCCCCATTTCTCGCGCAATAATTGCCGCATGACAAGTGCGTCCCCCTTGGTTGGTGACAATGGCGCTGGCTTTTTTCATAATCGGTTCCCAGTCGGGATCAGTGCGATTGGTGACTAAGACTTCTCCCGGCTCAAACAGATGAATATGAGACGCATCCATAATAATATGGGTCATTCCTTGACCAATGGCTGCACCCACACTACGCCCCGTAACTAATACCTCGCTGCGTTGATTCAACTGATAGGTTTTGAGGACTTGTGCTGATTTCTGGGATTGTACGGTTTCCGGACGCGCTTGGACAATAAATAACTCCCCGGTTATGCCATCTTTTGCCCATTCAATATCCATGGGGGTATAGAGTCCCCGCAGTTGAGAATAATGGTCTTCAATTTGTACCGCCCAACGCGCTAATTGTAAGACTTCTTCATCTTTGAGGCAGAATTTCTTTTGGTCACAGGGGGCGACTCGCACGTTGCGCGTCAGTCTAGACCCCCCTTCGTCGTAGATCATTTCAATTTCTTTGGTTCCCAGACGTTTCTCCAGAATCGGGCGACATCCCTGTTTTAAGGTGGGTTTAAAGACCACGTATTCATCGGGGTTAACGGCGCCTTGAACCACATTTTCGCCCAAGCCGTAAGCAGCGGTAATTAAGGCGGTATTTTTGAACCCCGTTTCCGGGTCAATGGAAAACATCACCCCGGAACAGGCTAAATCAGACCGCACCATTTTCTGAATTCCCACCGAAAGTGCCACGTCAAAGTGGTCAAATCCGTTATGTTCCCGATACGCAATGGCGCGGTTGGTGAACAGGGAGGCGAAGCATTTATGGGTAAATTCCAGAACGCCTTTGAAACTATTTACATTTAAATAGGTTTCCTGTTGACCCGCAAAACTCGCATCGGGTAAGTCTTCCGCCGTCGCCGAGGAACGAACCGCGACATCCGTTCCCTCCCCATAGCGATCGCACAATTGTTGATACGCCACCCGAATCGCTTGGGTCAGTTCTCGGGGAAACTCCATACTTAGGATTAACTGTCGCGCTTTTTTGCCATGCTGTTGCAGATTACTCACATCATCCACATTTAAATCGGCAAACAGGTGGCGCAGTTTGGCTTCTAAATCGGCGGTTTCGATAAAGTAACGATACGCATACGCCGTAATCGCAAACCCGGTAGGCACATTGATTCCTTGGGGAGTGAGTTGTCCAATCATTTCACCCAGAGAGGCATTTTTGCCACCGACAACGGGTAGGTCATCCAGTCGGATTTGATCAAACCAGAGGATTAACGATTGATCTTTCGGGACTGGGGTAGATGTCTGAGAGGTTGAGGCGAACATAACTTTTTTTCTTAAACGTATAATTTAAGTGTAGCTTTAGAAAATATTTGGGATCACTAATACGTTAGGAAAAATTAACAGAAATGTTCGTCATTTGTCCTTTATCATTCGTCATTTACTCCCCCATCTCCCTCATCTTCCCCATCTTCCCCATCTTCCCCATCTTCCCCATCTTCCCCATCTTCCCCATCTCCCCCATCTTCCCCATCTTCCCCATCTCCCCCATCTTCCCCATCTTCCCCCGCTTCCCCCGTTTCCCCAGCCGCCTTCAACCCAAAATGCTGCCAAAAAAGTAAAAGATTGGCTGTATGGGTGTAGCCAATCTCGTCCAACATGTATTACAATTTCTCTTTCGACTGAATCTTAATTCACGGGTTCATCTACATTCACGGGTTCAAAACAGCTCCAGATAGCCTCTGGAGCTTTTTCTGTCGTGTCATCATAACAGATTTTTTGCAAAAATGGGGATTTTGCCATTTGTGTCATAATTTTTGCACAGAGCGTCAGCGTGCATCAATTATGGGTAAACTCCTAGCAAGACGTTACCAATTCATCAAAGTCCTGGATACCGATGAATTGGGTCGCACCTATTTAGTGGTAGATCTTCACTCTCCCCAGCATCCTCAATGCGTGGTTAAGCAAATCCGACTCCCGCCGAATTCCTCTCCAACTCGACAATCTATTTTCCGTCTTCTGGAAAAAACCTCATCATTACTAAAAAAACTGGGTCAACATGACCAAATTCCCCGATTTATCACCTCATTTACCCAAATGAATCAGTTTTATCTGGTTCAAGAGTTTATTCGCGGTCATCCTTTAACTGACGAACTTATCCCCGGTGATCCGCTGACTGAAAATCAGGTGATTACTCTGTTAAACGAACTTCTCAATATCTTAGTGTTTGTCCATAAACAGGGTGCAGTCTTGGGAAACCTCAAACCTTCCACCATTATCCGTCGCCAAATAGATAGAAAATTCGCGCTAACGACTTGGGGAATTATCCACCAACTGAGTCCCCAAATCGCCCAATCATTCCACCAATCCGCCCCCAATCCGCGTCATCCGACTTCTGTTAATCGATCGCCCCAACCATTTCCCGAACCCCTCCACGTTAATCGCGACTTGTACGCCTTGGGAATCATCGCCATTCAAGCCATGACTGGATTATCCGCCAGCGAGTTAACCGAACTCAAACAAGGGAACAATGGTCAACGTGAAACCATCCCTTGGCAAGCTTACACCCAAGTATGCCCAGAGTTAGCTGCTATCCTGGATAAGAT
>CAZNNK010000801.1:0-3654 GCA_964574085.1 uncultured Coleofasciculus sp. | reverse complement strand
TAGAATAGAATAATTCTTCAGCAGAATCACTGCGATCGTTGAGGCACTCGGCAATGTCTTCTCACGAACACCTTTGGAAAAAAGGCTTCTCAAAGCCCAATTCGACACCCGTGCCGAATCCATTCAAGATACAGAGGCGTCGTGCCAAAGTGCTGTCACCGACATTATCGCCCCAGGAAAAACTACAGCTCAAACAACAAGCGGATCAAATTTCCCAGTTAGGTTATAACTCCCAAAAGATTCCAATTCAAGCTCCTGCGCCAACAGCCGAAGCCAGTCCGATTCAGTCAAGCGCCCCAGGAAACTGTTACGATTACGGCGGAAGATCCCGGTCAGATTATCGAACAGCTAAAAAATACGCCACCGACGCAAGCTGTTGCTGCTTACGCTCAAGCCGGAGCCGCTTCAGTTCCAGCACTAGAAAAACAAAAACAAAACGTACAGGAAACGATACCAGAAATTCCGGCACCCACTGGATTACCTGCTCAAGGAACAGAAGCGACTCAAACAGCAGAGAAAGCCGCAACAAAAGCCGCTCAATCAAAAGGAGAGCCGAAGGTTGAAGTGAAAGCTGAAGGTTCAGCTCAACCTGAAGCTAACTATGATACCCAAGTCCCAGAAGCTCCACCTGCTCCACCACCTGCACCAACCCAACTCGCTGGTGGCAAGGTTCAACAAGAAGGACAAAATGACGAAGCCCTGAGCCGCAGCGCTCAACAAGCTTTGTCTAATGTCCAGATGAACACCAGTCAAATTAGCACCAGTGCTGGAGAACGTCCCAATGTGGATTTAAATGGGGAAGCGAATCCAACTCAAATCCAGTCTACTCAGGCACAATCGAATCAAGAGTTACAAACTGCGAAAGCTCAAGCCGTTGCTGACACGAATCAAGACTTTGGTGAGAATAGCATTTTCCCCAAAGCCAGCAATGAAACCCTCAAAGCAAACAAAGAACTTTCGGCTTTTGCACCGCCGACAATTCAAGGACTGGAATCGCCTGCTGTACCAGGAGAAGCCGCAGGTGGACTCAATCAATCCCTGACACCTTTTCTGAGAGAAAAGATTGGAGCAGAACAAGAGAAATATCAGGCAGGTAAAGATAAGTTTGACACCGATACAGCTCAAGCCAGAGCGGATGCTGACCAGGAAATTACTGGTTTAGATGAACAAACGAAACAGAAACAAATAGCCGAACAAGAACAAGCTAAGGCGGAAGTCACTCAAGCCAGACAGGAGTGGCGAACCGAACTCGATACAGTTGATCAGGACTATCAGGAGAAAGCTAGTCAAGCCAGTCAGGAACAGCGAGATAAAATTGACACTGAAAAACTCAAGGGAGAGGAGAAGGCTACCCAACATTTAGAAGACGCAGAGAAGGAAGCCGAGCAAGAAAAACAGAAAGCCGACAAGGAAGCTAATAAGAAGAAAGAAGAAGGCGAAAAAGAATCAGGGGGTTTCTGGGGTTGGGTTAAATCGAAAGCCAAAGCTTTGATCGATGGTATTAAACAAGCCGTTAATTTCATCTATGACAACCTCCGCAAAGCGGTTAAGGCAATTTTTGACGCCGCTAAAAAACTAGCGACAGCCGCTATTGATTTGGCGCGTCAAGCAATTGTGGGGTTAATCAAAGGTTTCGGTGAAATTCTCAAAGGGTTAGTCAAAGTTGCCTTTGCTGCCTTTCCAGAGATAGCCAAGAAAATCAATGCCAAGATTGACCAGGCAGTTAAAAAAGCAGAGAAAGCGGTTAATGCTGCTGCTGACTTATTAAAGAAAGGAATTTCTGCAGTTCTCGATTTCCTTGCCAATACCTTAGATTCTCTGTTGGGTCTCATCCAAGATATTTACAACGGCGCTCTCACTGTTATCGGTATGATTATTAACGGTGAGTTTGCTGAACTATTTAAACGTATTGGCAACCTAGTGGAAGCGGCTAAGACAGCACCAGCCCAATTTGAAACGGCGGCTTTAGAGGAACTGTTGGGCGGAAATCTTGACCAACCGCTCTCACCCCAAGAATTATCCCAAGCAGCGACCATGGGTATTAGTTTACCCAGCCAACAAGGAGAAAATAAAGCACAAGGGAGTGAAGCGTCAGAATTACCAAGTCCCCCTTGGACAACTGACAATGTTGGCGTTGATGGCGTAGAAAACAACATGGAACTCTCCCCTGAGTTAGTCACCCAGTTAATGGAACAAACCAATGGTGATGGGGAAGTCATGCTGGGTGAGTCTAATGATGAGAGTCGCTCAATGGACGCGATTATGGCTGAAGCCACTGGTCAAAAGCAAGAGGGAGGAGAACAAGCCCCAGAAACTATTCCCAATGATGGACTCACTCCCAAACAGCGGGCAGAAATCAAGTGGGAGATGATGAAGCAAGGGATTAGTCAGTGGTGGTCAGATAATTGGCCCATTGTTTTGGGTGCAGGAGTTGTCGGGGTTGCGGGATTCATTGCGGCAAATATCGTTACAGGTGGAGCGATTACGGCGGCTTTACCAACCATCATGGCAGTCGTTGGTCCCTTGTTTGCCGGAGTAACCATTGCTCAAATTGGGGGTCATATTCGTGATTATTTAACTAAGGGTTGGGAAGGAGAAATCCAACCTGGGGGTAAGAGTTTAGCCAAAGGGTTAGCTGCAGGAGCGATTGAATTAGTGTCCTGGTTGACCTTCAAGGTAGGTGGAGCAGCCCTTAAGGGGGCGAAGGCAGCGGCTAAAGGGGCGAAGGCATTAGCTAAAGGAGGTATCCAAGTTGCTAAGAAGGTCACACAAGCCGTTATTCAGGGGGCGAAGTACCTAATTAAGAAGGGTAAGGTACTATTTAAGGGCATTGCCGGAAGTGGTATTGGTAAACAGTTTAAACGTCTTCAGGATTTGGGTCAGGGACTGTTGAATAAGATGCGATTTAAGGCTTTCCGTATTCAGTTATCTGGTGGATCGTTCGTACTCGAAGGACTAATTAATCCTTGGATTCGCATCGCCAAGGGGAAAATTAGTAGGGTGAGGGAAAGCGCAGACGATGCTTTCTACGTAACTGATGAACAGTTAGAAGAGATCGAGAAATTCCGTAAAACTGTACCAAAGAAAGAGTTCACGAGAGAAAGGATTTTCAAAGAATTTCCCGACCTGGCAATAAATAGTAAACCAAAAGCAGTTAAAAAAGTAGAATCCAAAACTAATCCGCAGCCTGATTCATCAACCACAGATGAAGTTTTTGATAACACAACTGCAACAACTTCACAGCAAGAATTGAAACTGGAAATACCAAGAACAAGTAAAAAAGGTAAAACCTTCAGGGGAGGCTCCAAGAAAACCCGAGATAACTGGTATGGATATAACGATAAAGAATTTCAACGATGGTGGCATAGAAAGGGTAAACAAGATTTGGGAGGTAATGATATAGAAGATGCTGAGCATGCACGCCATATCTATGAATATTGGGTTAGTCAAGGTAAGCCTAAAGTAAAATAGAAGCAACTGTATAACATTTATGAAAAAATCACAAACCAAGTTGGAAAATCTGATTCATAGCCTGAAGTCTGATGATGAGTCGATAGCAATCTCTGCTATTCAAGAGTTGACCGAGTTGGGAAACTATTCGGTAACACCGTATTTGATTGATTTGCTCGAAAAGACTCCTAATCATGCTATACG